>NZ_JBHXIB010000009.1:180585-191713 GCF_042723975.1 Amycolatopsis sp. NPDC058340
TAAGGACCTGGGCCTCGTGAGTGGCTTGCACGGTTAGAACCGTCCTCGCCACTCACGAGGCTTGTAGTGCCCGCAGCCCGGCCGCCAGCGCCGCCGAGTCGTGGTCCGGCCCGCAACCCTCCACCAGGATCAGATCGCCGGGGATGTGGTCGGCCCGCAGCGGCAGGATCTCCCGGTACGCGGGCGAGTCGTACCACTCCCGCGCGGCGTCGAGGCTCGGGAACTCGATGAGCACGAGCGCCCCCGGCCACTCCCCCTCGACGACGTGGACCGCGGCTCCGTGCACGAGGAATTTGCCGCCGAAGGGATCGAGCGTGGCCTGGATCCGTTCCATGTACTCGAAGACTTCTTCGGCCAGCACGGCGGCGGGGCGAAGGTGGGCGAGACCGTACGCGGTCATGATGTCCTCCCGGGTTTCGTTGTCCTGGAAGGAATCCTGACCGAGCGGGCGGGTGGCGTCGATTACCCGGGAGGTAAAGCTCAGAACTCCGCGACGGCGGCGAGCGCCTCGGGCAGGGTGAACGCGCCGGCGTAGAGCGCCTTGCCGACGATGGAACCCTCGACACCGTCACGGGCCAGCGCGGCCAGCGCGCGGAGATCGTCCACACTGGACACCCCGCCGGAGGCGATGACCGGCGCGTCGGTGCGGGCGGCGACCTCGCGGAGCAGGTCGATGTTCGGGCCCTGGAGGGTGCCGTCCTTGCTCACGTCGGTGACGACGTAACGCTGCGCGCCGTCGCGGTCGAGCCGGTCGAGGACCTCCCAGAGGTCGCCGCCGTCCTGCGTCCAGCCGCGGGCGGACAGCCGGTGCCCGGCCTCGGTGATCCGCACGTCCAGCCCGATGGCGACCCGGTCGCCGTAGGAGGAGACGACCTTCGCGGTCCACTCCGGGTCCTCCAGCGCCGCCGTGCCGAGGTTGACCCGGCGGGCGCCGGTGGCCAGCGCGGCCTCCAGCGAGGCGTCGTCGCGGATGCCGCCGGACAGCTCCACCTGGACGTCGAGTTTCGCCACGACGTCGGCGAGCAGCTCGCGGTTGGAGCCCTTGCCGAACGCGGCGTCGAGATCCACCAGATGGATCCATTCCGCCCCGTCACGCTGCCAGGCGAGCGCCGCCTCCAGCGGGCTGCCATAGGAGGTTTCGGTGCCGGCCTCGCCCTGGACGAGTCGCACGGCCTGGCCATCGGCCACATCAACGGCGGGAAGGAGCGTGAAAGTCACGCGCCCACTCTAAGACAGGGTCTGCAGCCAGTTGCGCAGCAGGTGCGCCCCCGCGTCCCCGGACTTCTCCGGGTGGAACTGCGTCGCCCACAGCGGCCCGTTCTCGACGGCGGCGACGAAGTCCTGGCCGTGGTTCGCCCAGGTCACCTTGGGTTGCTGCCCGGCGAGGCCGGAGTCGAGCTCCCAGGTCCGCGCGGCGTAGGAGTGCACGAAGTAGAACCGCGTGTCCGCGTCGAGCCCGGCGAACAGCCGCGAATCCTCCGGGGCGCGGACGGTGTTCCACCCCATGTGGGGGAGGACGTCGGCCTCCAGCCGGTCGACCGTGCCCGGCCACTCGCCGGCGCCCTCGGCCTCCACGCCGTGCTCGACCCCGCGTTCGAACAGGATCTGCATGCCGACGCAGATGCCGAGCACGGGACGGCCGCCGGCGAGGCGTTTGCCGATGATCTTCTCCCCCGACACCGACCGCAGCCCCTCCATGCAGGCGGAGAAGGCACCGACACCCGGGACGACCAGGCCGTCGGCCTCGAGCGCGGCATGCGGGTCGGCGGTGACCTCGACGTCGGCGCCGGCGCGCTGCACGGCGCGTTCGGCGGACCGGAGGTTGCCGGACCCGTAGTCCAGGATCACCACACGAGGAGTAGCCACCCGCCCAGGTTAGCGGACCGGATTTTCTCCGGATTCCCTGTTTCGGCGTTCACTCTTCTGGGTAATAACGCCTCCAAGTGAAAGGCCGGCGCAGGACCGCCCTGCACTTATGGAGGAACGATGCAGGACGCCGACGACCTGACCCGCCTGCTCAGCGCCTGGCGCGAAGACATCGACAGCGTGCCTTTCCCGACCTTCGCGGAGCTGCTGATCCCGGCGCAGAAGCGGCGCTCCGCCCCCGCCCGGACGGCCACGGCATCGGTTCAGGTGACGAAGACCACCGGATGGCGCGATCGCTGACACTCGACTCCGGTCGCGTGTGTGGTTTTCTTCTTGGGAAGATGCCCCACCGAGCCGACCAGGAGTGACGCATGACCAGCAGCCCGGATCCGCGCGACTTCCTCGATCTCGACGCCGAGCTCTCCGCCGAGGACCGGGCCATGCGGGACGCCGTGCGGTCCTACGCGCACGACCAGCTCCTGCCGAACATCGCCGAATGGTACGAAACGGGCGCCCTGCCCGCCGCCGACCTCGCCAAGGGGTTCGGCCAGCTCGGGCTGCTCGGCATGCATCTGGAGGGTTACGGCTGCGCGGGCACCAGCGCGGTCGCCTACGGCATCGCCTGCCGCGAGCTGGAGGCCGTCGACTCCGGGCTGCGCAGCTTCGTCTCGGTGCAGGGTTCGCTGGCGATGTACGCGATCCACAAATGGGGCACCGAGGAGCAGAAGCAGGAGTGGCTGCCGCGGATGGCCGCCGGTGAGGCGCTCGGCTGCTTCGGCCTGACCGAACCGGACGCCGGCAGCGATCCCGGCAGCATGCGGACGCGCGCGGTGCGCGACGGCTCGGACTGGGTGCTGAGCGGTACGAAGATGTGGATCACCAACGGAACCGTTGCCGACGTCGCGGTCGTCTGGGCGCAGACCGACGAAGGCGTGCGCGGTTTCGTCGTCCCCACGAACACGCCGGGTTTCACCGCGAACGAGGTCAAGCACAAGCTGTCGCTGCGGGCCTCGCTGACCGCGGAACTCGTGCTCGACGGTGTCCGCCTGCCGGATTCGGCGGCGTTCCCCGAGGTCAGGGGCCTGCGCGGACCGCTGTCCTGCCTGAACGAGGCGCGCTACGGGATCCTGTTCGGCGTCGTCGGGGCCGCCCGCTCCTGCTACGAGTCCGCGCTGGAGTACACGCTGAGCCGGGAACAGTTCGGCAAACCGCTGGCCGGTTTCCAGCTCACCCAGCGCAAGCTCGCCGACCTCGTCGTCGAGGTCAACCGCGCCGGGCTGGTCGCGCTCCGGATCGGACGGCTCAAGGACGCCGGGACGCTGCATCACAACCACGTCAGCTTCGGCAAACTCGCCAACGTGCGCTCCGCGCTGGAGGTCGCCAGGACCGCGCGCGGCATGCTCGGTGCCAACGGGATCTCGCTGGAGTACCCGGTGATGCGGCATATGTCGAACCTGGAGACCGTGCTCACCTACGAGGGCACCGAAGAGATGCACGCGCTCTCGCTCGGGCAGTCGGTCACCGGGCTCGCCGCCTTCCGCTGAGCCGTCCGCCGGAAACTGTCGGTGCGGGCCTCTATGGTCCGCACATGACCGATTTCCCCGTCGTAGAGCTGCGCAGGTACACCCTGCACCCGGGCCGCCGGGACGAGCTGATCGAGCTCTTCGAGCGCGAGTTCGTGGAGAGCCAGGAAGCCTGCGGCATGCGCCTGTTCGGTCTCTTCCGCGAACCGGCGGAGCCGGACAAGTTCGTGTGGCTGCGCGGTTTCCGTGACATGGAGGCCAGGCGGGCCGCCCTCGAAGCGTTCTACGGCGGGCCGGTTTGGCGTGCGCACGGCCCGGCGGCGAACGAGACGATGATCGACGCTTCGGACGTCCTGCTGCTGCGCCCGTCCGGGCCCGGCTTCCCCGCTCCTGGCGGCGGCGGGGATTCCCGGGTGCTGGCGACGGTGTGCCATCCGATCGGCCCGGTCGAGGAGTTCTCCGAGTACTTCGCGGACACAGTGGCCCCCAAGCTGCGGGAATCCGGCGTGGACACGTTCGGCCACTTCGAAACGGAGCCGGCGGAGAACACCTTCCCCCGCCTTCCCGTGCGGGAGGACGAGACGGTGTTCGTCTGGTTCGCGAAGGCCGCCGGGGAGCACCGGGATGTGCTCGCCCGCATCGGCGAGGAAGTCGCGGACAGGCTCGAACGCCCTTGGCAACAGCTGGAACTGGCCCCGACCGCGCGCTCAGTCCTGCGCTGAAAGGAGGTCCGCGAGTCCGTCCGGGTAGAGGATCGCCTTGCCGCTCGCCACGTCGGCCATCGGCAGCCAGTGCACGCGTGCGCCGTCGTCGAGCACGACGCCGACCTCGTCGCGCTCGTAGAACGCCTTGTCGATGAGGTCGGCGGTGAACAGGAACACGATCTCGTGCCCCGGCCTGCCCTCGAAGGTGTACACGTTCTCCAGCACGGCGATCTGCTCGACCGAGGTCAGCTCCGCCGCGAGTTCCTCCTGGAATTCGCGATGCAGCGCCTCGGCGGCGGTCTCACCGAACTCGATGCCGCCGCCGAGCGGGCGGTGGTAGGTCACGCCTTTGGTGTTGTCGCGGCCTTCGAACACGAGAAGGTCTTCGCCGCGGCGGATGACCCCGAGCGCGAGCGGGCGGATCTTCGTCATCCTGGTGACGCTAGCGGAGGAATTCCTTGACGGACAAGGCGATCGAGCCGGCGTCGAGACCGTGCGCGAGGTCGTGGTCGGCCATTTCGCCGTAGATCCGGACTTCCGCGTCGCGCCGGACGCCGAGGGAGAGCAGCCGATGCGGCGTTTCGGGCAAAGCGTCCGTCACCGCGTGCGCCGAGGTTCCCGCGAGGTAGGGCTCGACCAGTACGACGTCGGTGCTCCCCGCGGCCTCGACGGCCGCACGCAGCCCGGCGGCGTCGAACGGCCGGACCGTCGAGGTGTAGAGCACGGTGACGTCGAGGTCGGCGGTCGCTTCCAGCACCCTGTCGAGCATCGGCCCGACGGCCACCACCACACCCCGGCCGCCTTCGCTCAGCGTCTGCAGGCCCGCGCCCAGATGCGCTTTCGCGTTCTCCTGCGCGGAAAGCCGGAGATAGACGCGTCCGGTGCCGGGGATGGACTCGAGCAGCAGCCGCCGTGCTTCCTCGGGGTGCCCGGGCACGTGCACGGTCCAGCCCGGCAACGTGTCGATGAGGGCGACGTCCCCGGGCGCCTGATGCGTCCGCCCGGCGGTCGGCATGTCGTAGGACGCGCCCGAGGACACCAGCACCGCGCCGACGTCCTGGTGCCCGAGGTCGAGTTTGACCTGCTCGAAAGCCCGCTCCACGAGGAACGACGAGAAGGTGTGGACGATCGGGCGCATCCCGGCCAGCGCCAGGCCGCCCGCGGTGCTCATCATCAGCTGTTCGCGGATGCCGACGTTGAGCACCCGGTCGGGGTGTTTCCTCGCGGCGAAGGCGAGTTGCGCCGCGGAGATGTCGGCGAGCACGACGGCGACGTTCGCGTCGGTGTCGAGCACCTCGGCGGCGGCTTCCAGGAACGTTTCACGCATGTTCACGGGTTCAGGCCTTTCGCTCGACGGTCGCGACCACGGCGAGCGGCCGGTCCGGATGGGGTGTGGTGAAGGCTTCGTGGAGCGCGTCGTGGTCGCGGCCGTCGACGGTGCGTGTCGTCCAGCCCTCGACCTCGAACCGGCGCGCGATCCCGCCGGGCCAGCCGTGCGTGGCCGAGGAGTTGTCGACGACGACGACGGTCAGCTGCGGCATGCCGATCCGGCCGGCGACCGCGATGGCCTCTTGATTGGAACCCTCGTCGAGCTCCGCGTCGCCGACGAGGGTGACGACCTTGGCGTCACGGAAACCCTTGGCGCGCAGGCCGAACACGGTACCGATGGCCAGCGGGAGCCCGTGCCCGAGCGAACCGCTGGAGATCTCGGCCACGGGCAGCCTCGCCCGATCCGGGTGGTGGCCGAGGCGGGACTCGGCCGAAGTCCAGTCGGCGAGTTCCTCCTCGTGGATGAAGCCCTTCTTCGCCAGCACCGCGTAATAGGCCATCGGGCCGTGGCCCTTCGACAGCAGGAAGCGGTCGCGGCCGGGATCGCGGACGTTCTCCGGGGTGATGTCGAGCACACGGTCGTAGAGCACCCACAAGACGTCCACAGTGGACTCCGCGGCCGCCTGATGCTTCTCGTCCCCGGTCATCAGCGAGATCAGCCGCGGCAGATCCTCGTAGCCGGTTTTGATGTCAGTGGTCATGAACCGAGGTTGCAACCTCGACTTAGGTCGAAGTCAAGGCTAGCCTGGCGACGTGACGAGACTGGCTGAACATCTGAGCATCGGACAGGTCGCCGACCGCAGCGGCGTGCCCCATACGGCTTTGCGTTTCTACGAGGACAAAGGGCTGATCAGCTCCGAGCGCTCGGCGGGCAACCAGCGGCGGTACTCGCGTTCGGTGCTGCGCCGGATCGCCTTCATCCGCGCCGCGCAACGGGTCGGCCTCAGCCTGGACGACATCAGCTCGGCGCTGGAGACCCTGCCCAAGGACCATGCCCCCACCAAGGCCGACTGGGCCCGCCTTTCGCGGGGCTGGCAGGACGAGCTCGACGCGCGGATCGACGCGTTGCAGCGCCTGCGCGACAGGCTGACCGGCTGCGTCGGCTGCGGTTGCCTTTCCCTGCGCAGCTGCGGGCTCTACAACGCCGACGACCAGATGTCGCGGTTCGGCCCCGGCGCGGGCAAACTGCGCCCGGCTTCCGAGGGCGGGATCTGAATTCCGTTGCCACGCGGGTGCCGGATGTGGGTCACTGATACGCGAAATGGACAAGAAACACCTCATCCGGGTATCGAAACGACTCTCCCGGCATCTGCGGCACGCCCCCGGCGACATCGGCATCACCCTCACCCCTGACGGCTGGGTCGAGGTCGGCACGCTCTTGACGGCCTTGCGGCGCAACGGCTTGAACCTCACGCGCGCCGAACTCGACGAAGTCGTCGAGGGCAACGACAAGCGGCGCTTCGCCTTCGACGAGGACGGGCTGCGCATCCGCGCCAGCCAGGGCCACAGCGTCGACGTCGACCTCGCGCTGCCCGCGGCCATCCCGCCGGACGTGCTGTACCACGGCACGGTTTCCCGGTTCCTCGACGCGATCATGTACCAGGGGCTCCGGCCGATGAACCGGCACGCGGTGCATCTCTCGGCGACCGTGGACACCGCGAGGGCCGTCGGCGCGCGGCGCGGCGTCCCGGTGCTGCTCGCCGTCGACGCACGGCGGATGACCGCCGCCGGGCACGAATTCCAGGTGAGCGCCAACGGGGTCTGGCTCACCGCCGCCGTTCCGCCGGAGTTCCTGCGCCGTCTCGGCTAGACGAGGCCGTTGTTCCGCAGGAGCGACAACGTGCCCACGGTGAACATGCCGTTCCACTCCAGCGCGGCCGCGGGCGAATAGCTGGTGTAGTCGACCCGCCAGCCGCCGTCTTCGTGCTGCCCGCCCGCCACTCGCCGCAGATCCGCTTCGATGACCTCGGACCGGAACAGCTTCCGTGCCGGGCCACCGGGTTCCGGGGCGAAATCGAGCGGGCGCATGGCCTCGCCCTCGATCCCGCCGCCGACGGCGATCACCCCGTCGTCCGGGAGGAACCCGCCGAGTTTCTCGACCAGACGCGTATCACCCAGGGCGTCCACCAGCTTCATCGCGAAGGCGAGCACGAGCGCATGCGGCGCCTCATCGAGCTTCTCGATCTCGCCGAGGCAGTAGCTCGTCGCCTTCGCCAGCCACGGATGCGCGGCGACCGCGGGATCGTGCGCGGCGACGCGATGGGCGGTGACCGCGACGATCGCGGTGATCTGCAGCGAGGAGACCGACGGATCCGCGTTCGCCCAGAACGGCGCGCTGCCGTCGGGATCCGGCATCGGCAACGCGAACGGGATCCCGCCGTCGGGCAGGGAGATCGAGGTGAGCCAGTCGCAGAGTTCGGCCGCGCGCGGGCTGGTCACCGGGCCGACGTCGGCGAAGACCTCGAAAGCGTGCAGCGCGCCGCCGGGCTGGCTCGTCGCCGATCGGCAGTCGGGTTCCAGCCCGTGGCCGTAGCCACCGTCGGGATTGCGGTACGCCTCCAGCGCGGCGAGCGCCGCCGCCGGGTCGCCGTCGCGGAAAAGGACCTCGAAGCGCCGCCTGTCGAGCAGCCGGGCCTGGGTGGCCATGAACGTGGCCGCCGTCTTCAGATCGATGTTCATACCGACAGGGTCGCGTGGATCGCGGCCGTCGTCTTGAACACATCGGTCACGAGCGGCGGCGCGGGCGGTTGTAGAGCTTGCGTCCGACGGCCAGGAGCGTTTCGCGCAGCGTTTCGTCGTCGAGCGAAGCGACCTCGGGCGAGCCGCCTGCGACGGCGATCCCCGCCAGCAGCACCTGAGCGGTCACGGTCGCGGTGAGATCCGGATCCGGGCCGACGAGGATCTCCATCAGCCGGTTCTTGAAACTGTCCGAGCTGTGCACGGATTTCTCGATCGCGCGGGCGATGCCGGGGTCGCTGGAGAAGAGCGCGACCAGCGACCGGTGCCGCACCACGAGATCGACGAAACCGTCCAGCAGGTGGTCGATCTGCGCGCCCCGGGTGCGCTGGGCGCGGGCGTCGTCGACGATGCCCTCCAGCTCGCGCAGCACCGGCTCGGCGACGGATTCGGTGATCTCCGCCTTCGTCTTGAAGTGGTAGTAGACGGCTGCCTTCGTGACGCCGAGGGCGTCCGCGATCATCTGCAGCGAGGTGCCTTCCACGCCGTGTTCGGTGAACAACCGCAACGCCGTGCCCAGTAGTCGCGTGCGGGTGTCCTCCGCGTGGACGACGTCCATGTTCCCTCCTCGTTCAGCCGTCGGAGATTACGTCAAGCGGGCCCGCGTGGCCAAACGAGTACTAGCCGTGCGGCTAGTCACACACTTGCCGATCGGCTTGTAGGCCCCTAGCCGATCGGCTAGCTTGGAATGAACCTGATCGAGTGAACGGGAGACTTTCGTGGCCAGCTTCCTCTACCGCCTGGGCCGGTTCTCGTTCCGGCGCCGGGCACTGGTGACGGCGGTGTGGGCCGCCGTCCTGGTGGCCCTCGGCGCGGGAGCGCTGACCCTGTCCGGCCAGCTTTCGAACTCGGTGACCATCCCCGGCACCGAATCGCAGAAGGCGATCGACCAGCTCGCCGACCGGTTCCCGGAGGCCGCCGCCGGTGGTGCGACGGCGCGCGTCGTCATCTCGACGCCCGGCGACATCACCGACACCGCCGGCCAGGCGGCGATCACGGGACTCGTCAAGGGACTCGAAAACGCTCCCAAGGTCGCCGGCGTGGTCAACCCGCTGCAGATGCAGGCGATCTCCCCCGACAAACACGTCGCGCTGGCGCAGGTCTCCTACCGCGTGCCGGGCTTCGAGCTCACCGACGCCGACCGCGAAGGCCTGATGGCCGCCGCCGATTCCGCCAAGGCGGCCGGGTACACCGTGGACTTCGGCGGTGACGCCGTGCAGGCGATGCCCGCGACCAACGCCACCGAAGGCCTCGGTGTCGCCGTCGCCGCGGTCGTCCTGATCATCACCTTCGGTTCGCTGCTGGCGGCCGGGATCCCGCTGCTGACCGCGCTCATCGGCGTCGGCATCGGCATGGCGGGTATCACGACGGCGTCCGGTTTCCTCGAACTGAACACGAACACGCCGGTGCTCGCGCTGATGATCGGCCTGGCCGTCGGCATCGACTACGCGCTCTTCATCGTTTCCCGCTACCGGCACGAACTCACCATCGGCCGCGATCCGGAGGAAGCCGCCGGACGGGCCACCGGCACCGCGGGCTCCGCCGTGGTGTTCGCCGGGCTGACCGTGATCATCGCGCTGGCGGGCCTGACCGTCGTCGGCATCCCGTTCCTCGGCGAGATGGGGATCGCGGCGGCGATCACCGTCGCGATCGCGGTCGTCATCGCGCTCACCCTGCTGCCCGCCATCCTCGGTTTCGCGGGCGGCAAACTGGCGGGCGGCAAGATCCGCTTGCGCCGCAAGGAAAGCGCGACGACCCACGGCGAGCGCTGGGCGAAGTTCGTCGCCCGACACCGGATCCCGGTGCTGATCGCCGCGATCGCCGGGCTCGCGATCGTCGCCGTCCCCGCCGCGAGCATGCAGCTCGGCCTGCCGAACGACAGCACCGCCGCGCCGGACACCACCCAGCGCAAGGCCTACGACACCGTCGCCCGCAGCTTCGGCGAAGGCGCGAACGGGCCGCTGGTGATCGTCGTCGACCTGAGCGGCAGCACCGACCGGCAAGCCGCGCTCCAGCAGGCGGCCGCGGGTATCGGCGGCCTCCCCGAACGCCCGATCGTCACGCCGCCCAAGACCAACCGCGCGGGTGACCTGGCGCTGCTGACGGTCATCCCGAAGAGCGGCCCGAGCAGCACCGCGACCGAAGACCTGGTCAGCGACATCCGCGGCCTGAACGCGGGGCTGGGTTCGGCCACCGGCGCGTCGCTGGCGGTGACCGGCCAGACCGCGGCCAACATCGACGTCTCGGAGAAACTCGCCGACGCGATGCTGCCCTACCTCGCGCTGATCGTCGGGCTCGCGTTCCTGCTGCTGATGCTGGTGTTCCGCTCGATCGTGGTCCCGCTGAAGGCGACGCTGGGCTTCCTCGGTTCGGTGGTCGCGACGTTCGGCGCCGTGGTGGCCGTGTTCCAGTGGGGCTGGCTCACCGACCTGCTCGGCGTGAAGACGACCGGGCCGATCATGAGCATGCTGCCGATCCTGCTGATCGGCGTGCTGTTCGGGCTCGCGATGGACTACCAGGTGTTCCTGGTGACGCGGATGCGGGAGGAATACGTCCACGGCGCCGACCCGCAGCAGGCGATGGTGACCGGTTTCCGGCACGGCTCCCGCGTCGTGGTCGCCGCCGCGCTGATCATGATCAGCGTGTTCGCCGGATTCGTCCTCGCGGAGTCCTCGCTGATCCAGTCGATCGGGTTCGCGCTGGCGTTCGGGGTGCTGGTGGACGCGTTCGTGATCCGGATGACCATCGTGCCGGCGCTGATGTCACTGCTCGGCCGCGGCGCGTGGTGGCTGCCGCAGTGGCTGGATCGCGTGCTGCCCGATGTGGACGTCGAAGGCGAGAAGCTCGCGAAGCAGCTCGATGCGCCTGACGAGCGGGAGCTGGTCGACGCCTCGAAGTAGGCCGATGTTGAGGGTTGCGAAAGCCACTTTCGCAACCTTCAACGTTGCGAAAGTGGCTTTAGCGACGCGC
>NZ_JBHXIB010000010.1:0-19940 GCF_042723975.1 Amycolatopsis sp. NPDC058340
TGTCGCGAAAGCCACTTTCGGGACATCAGACGTCGCGAAAGTGGCTTTCGCGACGCGCCCGGGCCTGAGACAGGTCGGAGCCGTGTGAAGGCGCGGCCGAACCTAATGCGAAGGTTCCTGCTCGTTCTTCACCGGTTCCGCGGCCCAGGCCAGGTGCTCGGTCTCCCGCACTTCTTCTTCGGCGGTCTGCTCCACCCGCTTCATCGCGAACCGCAGGATCGGCGGCGTCATCAGCGAAGTCACGATCGCGACGAGGATGATGATCGTGTAGATCTCGACGCTGAGAATGCCCAGCCGTAGCCCCACCATGGCGACCACGATCTCGATGACACCTCGCGCGTTCAGCCCCGCGCCGAGCGCGAGCCCTTCCCATTTGTTCAGGCCGCTGAGCCGGGCGCCGGCGTACGCGCCGACGAATTTGCCGATGATGGCCAGCGCGAGCACCACGAGACCGGTGAGCAGGACCGGCGGGCGGATCAGCGCGGTGAGATCCATCCGCAATCCGGCCGTGGCGAAGAAGATCGGCGCGAAGACCGCCAGTACGACGGTGCGCAACGGGGCCAGTTTGACGGGATCCACCTTGCCCGCGGTGTTGATCAGGATTCCGCAGAGGAAGGCGCCGAAGATCGCTTCCAGGCCGAGGGCCTGCGTTCCCGCCGAGGCAAGGAGGATCAGGACGACGGCGGCGGAGACGGTGAGCCCAGGACCGTCGGATCTGGCCGCGGTGCGCATGACGCCCCTCACCAGCGGCCTGCCGATGGTGAGGGCGAAGACGATGACCCCGATCAGGTAGCCGAGCGAGATGAGCACGGCACCCGCGGACACGGCGGTGACCGCCATCGCGCTGACGATCGACAGCATGAACCAGCCGAAGGCGTCCTCGATCGCACCGGCGGCCAGCGTGAGCTGCCCGACGTTGCGGTGCAGCAGTTTCATGTCCATCAGCGTCTTCGCGATCACCGGGATGGCGCTGACGCACAACGCCACGCCCAGGAACAGCGCGAACACGGTGATGTCCGTGCCTTCGGGCACCAGCATCTTGGGCAGGGCGTAACCCGCGCCGATACCCAGTCCGAGAGGGACGATCAGGCCGCCGAGGCCCACTCCGGCCGCCGCGGCCCGCCGCCGCCGGAGCAGGCCCATGTCCATCTGCATACCGGTGAACCCGACCAGCAGGATGACCCCGATCTGCCCGACGGCGTCGAGAAGGTGGTATTGCTCGGTGACGGCGGGGAAAAGCCAGCCGTGCACCTCCGGCGCCGCCCACGCCAGCAACGACGGGCCGAGGAGCACCCCGACGACCAGTTCGCCCACCACGGCGGGCATCCCGAACCGGGCGGCCAGCCGTCCGAAGACGACGGCGAGCAGCAGCAGCGAACCGGCCTGCAGCAAGAAGAGCAGGAGACTGTGGGCGGCGATCGGGGCGACCGGCGCCGGGAGCGAGAGAAGCACCTTCCTCCTTCGGGTGAGAACGGGAACGGCGTCAGCCGTGGCGGGAGACCCTCGTGCCCAGCCGCCGGGCCGCGGCGGGCGAGTCGCAGCCCGCGAGGCCCAGCGCGTTCCGGAATTCGACGGTGAGCAGGTCGAGCACCTGCCGGACGCCGCCCTCCCCGCCCGCGGCGAGCCCCCACATCGCGGGCCGCCCGACCAGGACGCCCGACGCCCCCAGCGCGATCGCCTTGAGGATGTCGCCGCCGCTCCGGATCCCGCCGTCGAGCAGCACTTCGCCCGTCCACCCGGACAGGGCGGCGGCGATCTCGCCCAGCATCTCGATCCCCGGTACGGCGCCGTCCAACTGTCGGCCTCCGTGGTTGGACACCACGATGCCGGCGGCACCCGCGTCGACGGCGCGGCTCGCGTCCTCGACCGCGAGGATTCCTTTGAGCACCACCGGGAGCTCCGTGTGCGCGCGGACGGCCTCGACGGATTCCCAGGTGGCCGGGGCGAATTCGCGCGCGGTGTGGTCCGCCACCGCCGACTGGCCGCGAGTGCGGCGATGCGCGGCCTCGCCGGCGTCGAAATTGGCCGCGGTCACGGAATCCGGCAGCGCGAAACCGTTCCGCATGTCCCGCAGGCGCCGTCCCATCCACGGCACGTCGACGGTGAACACGATCGCCTCACAGCCCGCGTCCTCCGCGCGGCGGACGAGGTCGAGCGAGCGTTTCCCGTCCCGCAGCCAGTACAGCTGGAACCAAGGCCGTCCGCCGACGGCCGCGATCTCCTCCAGCGGGACACTGCTCAGCGTGCAGATGGTGTACGGCACGCCCGCGTCCCGCGCGGCGCGTGCCGCGGCGAGTTCGCCTTCGGGGTGGAACAACCGCTGGTACGCGACCGGCGCGACCGCCGCGGGCAGCGCGGCGGGACCGCCGAGGAGTTCGGCCTCGACGGTGCCACCGGTCAGCTCACGCAATACCCGCGGGATCACGAAGATCCGCTCGAGCGCGGCGCGGTTGGCCGCCAAGGAGGCCTCCGCGCCGCTGCCCCCGGCGAGAAAATCCCAGTTCTCACCGGAGAGGACATCGCGCGCCGCGCGCTCGAGGTCGTCGAGACAGACGTGGGTCATCGACGGGCGGGGCCGAGCTTGCTCTGCCCGGTGCGCTCCAGCTCCACGGCTTCGTACAGGGCCTTGATGTTGGAGCTGCCGAAGGTTCCCGCGCCCTGCCGCTCGATGATCTCGAAGAAGATCGTCTTACGCGGATGCGTGGAGGCGGTGAAGATCTGGAACAGCTGGCCGCCGTGGTCCTCGTCGGCGAGCAGCTTCGTCTCGCGCAGATCGTCCAGCGAGTGCGTCTCCAGCTCGATCCGCTCGCCGAGCAGGTCGTAGTAGGCGTCCGGGGTCTTCAGGAATTCCACGCCGCGCGCGGAAAGCTCCTTGACCGCGCGTACCGCGTCCGGGCTGGTGAAGGCGATGTGCTGGACGCCGGAACCGTGGTGCTCCTTGATGAAGTCGTCGATCTGGCCGGGGTCGGCGGTCTTGTCGGGTTCGATCAGGGTGAGGGTGACCGCTCCCGACGTGCTCTGCACGACGGTGGAGTTCATCGCCTGCGCGCCGACCACGATGTGCTCTTCGAAGATCTGCTTGAAACCGAGCGCGCGCTCGTAGAACGCCACCGTGGGCCCGAGGTCACCGGCGTTCAGGCAGACCGCGAAGTGGTCGATCACTCCCAGCTCCACACCGCCCTTGCCACGCGGGGCCTCCTCGGCGGCGTCGCCCTGGATCAGGGTGTGCACGACATCGCCGAACCCGCCGACGGTGGCCGTGACGACCGAGTCCGCCCGCTTTTCCGGCTCGCGGACGGGTTCCGCACCCGCCTTCACCGCGGCCTCGAAGGCGGCGGCGACGTCGGGGGTGCGCAGCGCGATGTCGGCCACCCCGTCACCGTGGGTCTGCAGGTAAGTAGCTCCAGGGTGCCGGTCCGTCAGCGGCTCGGTCAGCACCAGCGCGATCGCGCTGTGCCGCAGCGTCACGCTCCGGTGGTCGGCCGACCGGTCGGTGGCGGTGACGGAGAAGCCGTACTTGTCCATCCAGCCGGACGCGGCGGCCTCGAGGTCGGCCACGTACATTTCCACATAGTCGATGTCGAAATTCTGCGTGCTTTCTTGAGAAGACAAGGCATTCCTCCGTGGAATAGATGTAACCCTCGATCAGAAGGATGGCGCGTATCCCCTTGTGCATCAATGATGTCCGCTTGACACTTCCGTCCACATAGGACGCGATGGGGTCAACGGCCGGTGAATCGCACCGGGAGTTCCCGGTACCCTTGCACGACGACCGCGCGCAGCCAGGCCGGTTCCTTCTCCAGCTCCACTCGCGACACCCGTTCGGCCACCTCCCGCAGCACGACCGCCAGTTCGATCCGTGCGAGCGCGGAGCCGAGGCAGTGGTGCATCCCGTGCCCGAAAGCGATGTGACGATTGGGTTTCCGCTCCGGCCGGAACGTGTCGGGATCGTCGAACACGGCGGGATCCCGGTTCGCGGCAGGCAGCCACGCGACCACCGGCGTACCGGCTTCGAGGTCGCGGCCGTTGAGCGTGACGTCGCCGGTCGTCACCCGGAGCACGTGCATCGCGGGCGAGGTCCAGCGCAGCACCTCGTCCACGACGGGGTCGACGTCGACGTCCCCGTCCCGCACCCGGTCCAGAAGTCCCGGCACGGTGGCGAAAGCGTGCACCGCGCCGGTGATCGCGTGCCGGGTGGTCTCGTTGCCGCCGATCAGCACGTTGTCGCAGTTGAGCACCACGTCGTCGATCGAGAGTTCGCCGTCGGACAGCAACGTGCTGACGAGGTCGTCGCCGGGGTTCGCGCGGCGCGCGCCGATCAGTTCGTCGAAGTAGACGAGGATCTCGGTGTGCGCCTGACGCGGCGTCATCCCGTCGAAGAGTTCGTCCTCGCCGCCGAACGCGTGATTGGTCAGGTCGATGAGCATGTCCTGGTCCTCGGCAGGCACGCCGAGGATCTCGCAGACGACCGCGGCGGGGATACGCGGGCCGATCTCCGCGGCGACGTCGCACACCTCGCCGTCGAGCACGCGGTCGAGTACGCCGCGCACCTCGGTCCGCACCCGGTCCGACAGTTTCCGCGCCGCCGCCCGGGAAAGCAGCGGTCCCACCAGCTTCCGCAGTCTGCGGTGCTGGTCCTGTTCGGACACCACCATCATCTGGCCGCCGGACTTGTCCGGATGCTCGCGGTCGAAGCCGATCATCATCCCGTACTCGGAGGTGAACGGGGCGGACGGGCCGAGCACCGCGGCGCACGCCCGGTGCGAGAACACCGACCAGAAACCGCCGGGCGAACTGCCCGGCTCGCTCCACACCATCGCGTCTTCCGCCGCGTACTCGCGCCACCGGGTGTGCCGGTCCAGGGTCGTGTACAGATCGGGATCGCCGAGGTCGACGGTTTTCGTCGTCTGCATGAAGTTCTCCAGATCAGGTGAGTGCGCCGTCGAGCACCTTGGCGAGCTGTGCCACGGTCGGCGCGTCGAAGAAGGCCTGCACTCTCAGCCGGATCTTCAGGCTTTCGCGGATACGGCTCACCACCCGCGTCGCGAGCAGCGAATGACCACCGATCTCGAAGAAGCTGTCCTCGACGCCGACGCTGCCGACGCCGAGGACGTCGGCGAACAGCTCGGCGAGCAGGATCTCCGTCGGGGTGCTCGGCGCTCGTCCCGACGCCGCGCGCTCGGCGCTCTCCTCTTCCGGGGTGGGCAGGGCGGTCCGGTCGACCTTGCCGTTCGGCGAGACCGGCAGTCTCGGCAGGCTGACGACCACATCGGGGACCAGGTAGGACGGCATCCGCTCCCGCAGGGGCGGAAGGAGCTCTTCGGCCGTCACGCGTTCTCCCCCGGCGCCGACGACGTAGGCGACGAGCCGGTTGTCGTGCGCGGTCACCACCACCTGGGCCACCTTGTCCACGGCGAGCAGGGCGGCCTCGACCTCGCCCGGTTCGATCCGGTGACCGCGGACCTTGACCTGGTCGTCGACGCGGCCGACGAAGACGAACTGGCCGTCCGGACGCTTCCGCACCCGGTCGCCGGTGCGGTACATACGGCCGCCCGGTTCGCCGAACGGATCCGGCAGGAACCGCTCCGCGGTCGCGGCGGGCCGCCTGAGGTACCCGCGGGCGAGACCGGGGCCCATCGTGTACAGCTCGCCGACGTCCCCGTCCGGGACGGGCCGCAGCTGCTCGTCCAGGACATAGGTGCGGACACCGGTGATCGGCCTGCCGATCGGCGGGGTGTCCTCACCGGACAGCGGCTCGCTCGCGGTCACCGCCACGGTGACCTCGGTCGGGCCGTAGGCGTTGATCATCACGCGGTCCATGGACCAGCGTTTGGCCACCGGCGCCGGGCACGCCTCACCGGCCACCAGCAGGGTCAGCCCGGCGGGAAGGCCGCCCGCCTCCTCCAGCGGGGCCAGCGCGGACGGCGGCAGCGTGATGTGGGTGATCCCCTGCTCGCGCACCAGCCTGCCGAGCGGCTCACCCGGGACCAGGTCCGGCGCGGAAGCCAGTACGAGACAGCCACCGGCCTGCCAGATCGGCCAGAACTCGGCGACCGCGGCGTCGAAACTCGGCGAGGCGAAGGCCAGCAATCTGCTGTCCGGCACCAGTTCCTGGCGGCGCACGTAGTCGTCGGCCAGGTTCGGGATCCCGCGATGCGTGACCAGCACGCCCTTCGGTTTCCCGGTCGAGCCCGAGGTGTAGATGACGTACGCGGGATGGTCGGGCAGCAACGGGCCGAGGCGGTCGTGGTCGTCCAGGTTCGGCTCGGACGGACCCGGTTCCCGTTCCACGTTCAGCACGACGCCGGGGCCGGGCACGTCCTGCCCCGGCAGGCACAGCAGGATCCGCGCCGCCGTGTCGTCCAGCATGTGGCGTTTGCGTTCCTCCGGATAGTCCGGGTCGACCGGCACGTACGCGGCGCCCGCCTTGTGCACGGCCAAGACCGCGATGACGAACTCGATCGACCTCGGCATGGCCAGCGCGACCAGCCGCTCCGGGCCGACGCCGTGCGCCACGAGCCGTCGCGCGAGCCGGTTGGCCTCGCCGTTGAGCTCGGCGTAGGTGAGGGTGGTGGTGTCCATCGCCACCGCGGGCCGATCCGGCAGCACCGCTGCGGTCGCCTCGAACAGGGCCGGTGTCGTGGCCGCCGAAAGGACGGTCATGCGGTCTCCCCCAGTGTCTCGCGGGATTCGGTGCGGAGGAACCGGATCAGCTCCCGGTTCACCGCTTCCGGGTTCTCCAGGTAGCCGAAATGCCCGCACCCGGGAATCGTGCGGTGGGTCGCGCCGGGGATCGCGCCTGCCAGCTCGCGTCCGGCGGCCGGTGGTGCCACGAGGTCGTGTTCGAACGAGACGACGTGACAGGGCACCTTGATCGAGCGGTAGGCCTCGAGCCGGTCGGGCAACGCGCTCAGCAGCAGCTGTTCCCGGACACCCGGCCCCCAGGAACCGGCCGCGGCGAACAGGTCGAGCCAGTCGCCGGCGAGGTCGTCGTCGGCGAGGGTCGCGGGCCCGAGGTTGTGCATGGCCCGGACGGCGGCGAGGAAACCCGGTGGCAGCTCGATGCCTTGCTCGATCAGCTTCGCTTCGCCTTCCGCGAGCTCTCGCTGGACGAGGCTGCTCTTGCCGCAGGCCGCCATCAGCAGGACCGAGTCCAGCAGTTCCGGACGGGCGAGTGCCAGCTCCTGCGCGACGTACGAGCCCATCGACGTGCCGATCACGCGGCACGGCACGGCGTCGAGGTAGTCGATCAGGGCCGCCACGTCCGCGACGAGGTCGTCGATGGTGAACCCGTCCGTGCCCTCGTCGCTCGGCGGGATCCCGCGATTGTCCATGGTGATCACGCGGAATCCGGCGGCGCGGAGCACCGGGACCTGATGCAGGTCCCAGACGGAGCTCGGCGCCCCGGTGCCGGTCAGCAACAGGACGGCCGGACCGTTGCCTTGATCGTGGTAAGACAACCGGATCCCGTTCTCGGTTGTCATCAGCATGATGGTCCTTCCCCGCTCACCGCATATCCACGGCGCGCAGCGACATGGCGGCCGTCGAATTACCGGGGCCGCCGGTTTCCGTCTGGGATGAAAGGTGCGATACCGGTCCTCGGCGCACTGCGGTGACCGTACCTTCGGAGATCCGTCTTCCGGAAGGAATCAGTACTGGACATGACCGGAAATCGGCGGTGAATCGCGTCCACACCCCAGCTTGACACTTCGCGACCGGATGGAAATCCTAGCATTTATGGATTCGAACGTTTTGTCCACCCATTTGGACATGGAAACGCTGCACGGATCGCTCACCGATCCGGCCATCTCGTCGATGAATCTGCTCAACGAACTGATCGACGAATACCCCGTTGCCATTTCCATGGCGGCAGGACGGCCGTACGAAGAGTTTTTCGACATCCGGCTCATTCACGATTATCTCGACGCATACTGCGAGCATCTCCGGCGCGATCGGAAGGTCGACGAGGCCGGCGTCACCCGCGCGCTGTTCCAGTACGGCACGACGAAGGGCATCATCGCCGACATCATCGCCCGCAACCTCGCCGAGGACGAGAACATCGACGCCGCCCCGGAATCCGTGGTCGTCACCGTCGGCGCGCAGGAGGCGATGTTCCTGGTGCTCCGCACCCTGCGGGCGAACGAGCGGGACGTGCTGCTCGCCCCGGCCCCCACCTACGTCGGCCTGACCGGGGCGGCGCTGCTCACCGACACGCCGGTCTGGCCGGTCCGGTCCGGCGAGAACGGCATCGACCCCGAGGACCTCGTCCTCCAGCTGAAACGCGCCGACGAACAGGGCAAGCGGGTGCGGGCCTGCTACGTGACCCCCAACTTCGCCAACCCCACCGGCACCAGCATGGATCTGGCGTCCCGCCACCGGCTCCTCGAAGTCGCCGCGGCCCACGGAATCCTGCTGCTGGAAGACAACGCGTACGGGCTCTTCGGCGCCGAGCGTCTCCCCACGCTGAAAGCACTCGACCGGTCGGGAAGCGTGGTCTACATCGGATCCTTCGCCAAGACCGGAATGCCCGGCGCCCGGGTCGGGTACGCGGTGGCGGATCAGCGTGTGGCGGGCGGCGGTCTGTACGCCGACCAGCTCTCGAAGCTCAAGGGCATGCTCACCGTCAACACCTCGCCCATCGCACAGGCGGTGATCGCCGGGAAGCTGCTGCTCAACGACTACAGCCTGATCAAGGCCAACGTCCGGGAAACCGAGATCTACCAGCGGAATCTGCGGCTGACGCTGAGCGAGCTCGACCGCAGGCTCGGCGATCGCCCCGGGGTCCGCTGGAACACCCCGACGGGCGGGTTCTTCGTCACCGTCACCGTGCCGTTCATCGTCGACGACGAGCTGCTGGCGGACGCCGCCCGCGACCACGGTGTGCTGTTCACCCCGATGCATCACTTCTACGGCGGGAAGGACGGGTTCAATCAGCTCCGGCTGTCCATCAGCCTGCTCACGCCGGAGCTGATCGAAGAAGGCGTGAGCAGGCTCGCCGCGCTCATCACTTCGCGTCTGCCGTGACCTCTCGCGGGATCGCCTCCACCAGCACCATGTCGTCACGGCCGGCGCCGGTGGAGGCGAACGGTTCCCGCGCGACGACGTCGAAGCCCGCCTCGCCGAGTTCCCGCGCGATCCGGTCCACCGTGAAGAGCCGCCGGCGATGT
Source organism: Amycolatopsis sp. NPDC058340 (assembly GCF_042723975.1). Lineage (NCBI taxonomy): Bacteria > Bacillati > Actinomycetota > Actinomycetes > Pseudonocardiales > Pseudonocardiaceae > Amycolatopsis > Amycolatopsis sp. NPDC058340. Next base: position 9,168 of record NZ_JBHXIB010000010.1, read on the forward strand.
GTGCAGACGACGAAGGGATCCGCGGTCTCGTCGGCGGGGTAGATGGTGATCTCCTGGAGTTCCTCCGACGGCAGGATCTTCACGTGCAGTACGTGCCGCCTGCCGCTCCGGCCGGACAACTCCTGGCTGCGCTCCACCGGCTCCGCTTCCACCGGTTTCGTCAATTCCAGGCTGAGCAGGAATTTCCCGCCGGGCCGGAGATGCTCGAGAACCGACGCGTACAGGCCTTTCCGGTCGGCCTCGCCGAGTTCGTTGATCGAGCCCGAGCTGATGACCACCGCGCCGAAACGCTTGCCCAGCGCGAAGGCGCTCATGTCCCCCTGAACCACCGTGCACCGCTCCCGGAGCTCCTGTGGCGACTCCGCCAGCCGTTTCCGGAAAGCGGTGACCACCGTGGCCGACAGCTCCAGGGCGGTCATCTCCCAGCCGAGCTCCAGGAACGGGAAGGTCAGCCTGCCCATTCCGGCCGCCAGTTCCAGCACGGGCCCGGGGTCCTGGGGCACACGAGCCGCGAATTGCCGCGTTTCCAGGGTGCCGTCGGCGTCCTGGATCAAATCCCGATAGGTATCCGAACCCGCCTCGTCGTAGAAATCGCACAGCACTCCCCGGTCACCCGCCGAGGCCAGCACGACGCCGGCGTGCGCGGTCCGCGCCGGGCCACGTTCCAGTTGATCGGTCATCAGGACAACCTCCAGGTCGACATTCGTCACCGGCCCGATTCAGCCGGTCTCTTCGCGGGAGATGACCGGCCAGGTCGTTTCGCCGTACCCGGACCGTGCCGAATTCTTGCCGGCATGCCCGTCCAACTGCGCGAAAAGATCCTTCTCCGGCCCGTGGAGCATCCGCATCTGCGTCGGATAAAGCAGCAGGGCCTCGAATTTGCGCGTCCGCGCGTCCTCCTCGACCGAACCGAAAACGGGGGCGCCGAGCCGGAATCCGTCCGGGAGTTCGGCGTCCTCCCGCGCGAACAACGCGTGCGGGAGGTCTTCCCACAGCCGCACCGGAACATCCTTCTCCCTGGCGACGAGCAGCGTGGCGTCCCGGGTGATCTCGTTGTCGATATGTCCGCTGGCGGCCGCGCAGGTCAGGATCAGCGTCGGGTCGCGTTCTTCGACGACCGACGCGATTTCGTCCTTCACCGCGGAGAACAGCTCCGGATCGTCCTGCGGGGACAGCCGTCCGATGGCCAGCTTCTGCCGTCCCGGCACGTTGTCGGCCATCCATCGGCCGTCGGCCACCTTGCGATAGATGGCGTCCAGGAACCCGCTGTGCCGGTACTCGGCCCCCAGGTGGCCGAGTGCGGCGATGTCTTCGTCGCGGCGACGCTGCGACGCGTCCTCGTCCGGCGACAGCCCCCAGATCGAGTGCAACCGCTCCGCCGCCGGGGAGAACGGCGGCGTCGCGGTACCGGCGAACACCGTGTGGACGGTCACCTTCGCGCCGTCCCGTTCCGCCTGCGCGAGTCCGGCACCGAAGGACAGGACCGCGTCGTCCAGATGCGGGGAGATCGCCAGGATCCGGTCCGTGCCGAGATCTTGTGTCATGCCGGCCACGTCAGCTCACGTGCACGTTCGGCACGTACCGGATCCACTGCCCGCCGGAATCGCGGAAAGCCTGCTCCGCGTTCATGATCTCGTCGGCGTGGTTCCACGCGAACAGCAGCGCGTAGTCCGGGTGGTCGTCGGCGAATTCCCGGTACTCGCGGACCGGGATGTGCTGCCCGGGGCTGAGCTTCCCCTGTTTGGCGGGCGTGGTGTCCGAGATGAACTCCACCAGATCCGTGGTGATACCGCAGAAGTTGGTCACCGTGGCGCTCTTGGCCGTCGCGCCGTAACCGACGACACGCTTGCCTTCGGCGCGGAGCTTGGTCAGCAGCGCGATCAGATCGTCCTTGATCTTCTTCACGTTGGTGGCGAAACGTTCCAGCGTGGCGTACTCCGCCAGCTCGCGTTCGGCCTCCCACGCCAGGAGTTCCGCCACGGCCGCGGACGGCTCGCGGGCCCCGGCGAGGGCGAGGGTGTAGCGCACCTCGCCGCCGTGCACCGGGATGCGCTCGACGTCCACGAGTTCGAGACCGTTGCGCTTGGCCATCTCCTGAACCGAGCGCGCGGTGAAGAAGAAGAAATGCTCGTCGTAGATCTGGTCGAACGAGGTGCGCTCCACGATGTCACCGAGGTACGGGTCCTCGAACACGAACACGCCGTTCGGGCCGAGCAGCCGGGTGACGCCCTTCAGGATCGAGTCCATGTAAGGGATGTGGCACAGGGTGTTGGCCGCGTAGATCACGTCGGCCGGGCCGTCGTTCTCCCGGATGTCGGCCGCCGTCGCCTCTTCGAAGAAATCCTTGCGGACGCGGATCCCCTTTGCCGCGGCCAGATCCGCGACGCTGCCGGAGGGTTCGACGCCCAGCTGCCGCACTCCCGCGTCGGCCACGGCCTTGAGCATGATGCCGTCGTTGCAGCCGAGTTCGACGATGAAGGGGTCTTCGCCGGTCAGCTCCGTGGTCAGGAAGCGTTTGGCCAGCTCGCCGAAATGCGCGCGCATGACCGCCGAACCGGAGGACAGATAGGGGTACGCCTCGTGGAACATCAGGTCCCTGGGGACCTCTTCCATCAGCTGCACCATCGTGCAGGATTCACAGATCCCGGTGGCGAGCCGGAAGAAGAACTCCTTCTTCTCGTCGCCGGGGACCACGAACGCGTCCGAGAGCGGCTGCCGTCCCAGATCGATGAACTCGTGGACGGTGCCGTCGCAGATACGGCACCGGGACGTGGCTGACATGCGGTCTCCTCTGGGCTTTGTCGTCGAAGAAGTCGTGGGGCGCGGTCAGGCGGGGACGGTGAGCCTGCCCTGGCCGGCGGCCTCGGCCAGCAGTTCCGCGGCCGCCGTCCGGCCGTCGGTGCGGACCTGGTCCGCCACGGCCTTCGCCCGCGCGCGGGTTTCCGGGGAAAGGGCCTCGGTGAGCGCGGCCGAGAAGGTGTCGAAGGTCGGGACCGGGCGTTCCGCCAGCGCCACCCCGATACCGAGTTCGGTCACGCGGCCGGCGAAGTACGGCTGGTCCGTGTGCCGGGGCAGCACGAGCTGAGGGATGCCCGCCCGGGTGGCCAGATGCAAGGTCCCCGCGCTGCCCTTGTGGAGGGCGGCGGCCACCCGGCCGAACAGCGCCTGGAGGTTCACCTCGCCGACACCGAAGCAGTCGGCCCCGTCGTCGGGCAGGACCAGATCGGCCCAGCCGCGGGAAAGGATCACCCGGTGGCCCTTGGCGCGGATCGCCTCGATGGCCGTCCGCGTGGCGTCGGCGAGGCCGGGTCCGGAAGCGCTGCCGAAACCGACGTACACCGGCGGCGGCCCGGCGGCCAGGAACTCCTCCAGATCCGCCGGGAGCGGCCGTTCGTCCGGCAGGATCCACGCACCGGTCTGCACGGCGTCGATTTCCGGATCGACCGGCGCGAGCACCGGGTCCGCCGCGAGCCACGGCCGATCGCCGTAGCCATAACGGAAAACGTCCGCCACCGGGGCCAGGCCGATCGCCGCCCGCCTGCTGTTGAGCGCTTCCCCGTACCGCTCGGTGAAACGCTGGGCACGTTCGGCCCAGAGCACCCCGTAGTCGGTCACACCCGGCGTGGTCCGTTCGTCCTCGGGCGGGTGGTAGTTGGACGACGGCAGGTAGTTCGGGCTGTAGGCGGCGTAGAAGTACGGGATGCCCAGCTTCTCGGCCACCGACCGCACGCCGGTCGCGTGGGCCAGCTCCCCGGTCGCCACCACCACGTCACAGCCCTCGGCACCCGGCGGCACCTGGTCGAACTGCATGTCGATCGCCATGGCCGCGAACTCGCGCTCCTCCTCGGCCGACGGCGGCGGCATCCCCTCCTGCAGCAGCATGCCCTCGTGCGCCAGCCCGACCGGCACATGCGGCACGCCGGCTTCGGCGAGCCGGTCCGCGGAAGAAGGCGACGCGCACATGCGGACTTCCGCGCCGAGCTCCCGCAACCGGACCGCCAGCGCCACCAGCGGTTCGACGTCGCCGCGGCTTCCACACGTCGACAACAGCACACGCATTTCGCGTCCCCTATCTTGAGCGGTTCTGGGTTTCACGCGGAAACCGACGACTTCGCCCGGCTGACCGCGTCGAGCAGCAGCTCCGCCGCCACCGTGGTCCCGTCCGTCCGCGCCGTGGCCGCCACGGCCCTTGCCCGGTCACGGGTTTCCGGGGCGAGCGCCGTGGTGAGCGCGGCCGACAGGGAGTCGAAGGCCGGGACCGGGCCGTCGTGCGCCACGCCGATTCCCAGCTCGGCCACGCGGCTCGCGTAGTACGGCTGGTCCGCCATCTGCGGCAACAGGATCTGGGGTGCGCCCGCCCGTGTCGCCACATGCGTCGTGCCCGCGCCGCCGTGGTGGATGACAGCGGCCACCCGGGGGAACAGCGCCTGGTGGTTCACTTCGCCGGTCTCGAAACAGTCTTCCCGGTCGTCGGGCAGCACCAGATCGGCCCAGCCGCGGGAAAGGATCACCCTTCGGCCCTGGGCACGGATCGCCGCGACGGCCACCCGGACGGCGTCGGCGGGGGCACGGAGGCTGCCGAACCCGAGGTACACCGGCGGTGTCCCGGCGGCCAGAAACGCTTCCAGCTCAGCGGAAAGCGGCCGTTCGTCGCGCACGATCCACGCGCCGGTCTGCACGGCGCCGAGATCCGTCGGCCGCAGCGGGGCCAGCACCGGATCCGCCGCCAGCCAAGGGTGATCGGTGTAGCCGAAGCCGAAGATGTCCGCCACCGGCGGCAGGCCGATCGCCGCCCGCCTGCTGTTGAGCGGATCGCCGTATCGCCGGAAGGCGCTCTGGTTGTTCCGCTCCCACAGCTCCCGGATGTCGGTTCCCTCCGGTGCGGGTGGCTCGCCGAGCGGCGGCGGGGGCGGATAGTGCGGCGACGGCACGAAATCGGGGCAGTGGAAGGCGTAGAAGTACGGGATGCCGAGCTTTTCGGCCACCGACCGCACGCCGATCGCGGCGGACAACAGCCCGGAGGTCACCACGGCGGCACAGCCCTCGGCGGCCGCCGGGATCCGGTCGAACTGCGTGGTGATCGTCTCGGTCATGAACCGCCGCATGTCCTCGCGCGTCGGCGGTGCCGCGTTCTTGACCGGTTCGCGCGCGGAAGCGCCGACGGGCACGTGCTCCACGCCGACCTCGGCCAGCCGGTCCGCGCAGTCCGGCGGCGCGGCGAGCCTCGCCTCCGCACCGAGCTCACGCAACCGGACCGCCAGCGCCACCAGCGGTTCGACGTCGCCGCGGCTTCCGCACGTCGCCAGCAACACCCGCGTCACGTTTCCCCCGTTCATACCGGAACGACCGGCTTCTCGACGCCGGCCGCCTCGAACAGCAGCCCCGCGGCCACCGTCGTCCCGTCGGTGCGCATCGTGTCCGCCACCGCCTTCGCCCGCGCCCGCGTCGAAGGCGCCAGCGCCGCGATGAGCGCGGCCGACACGGACTCGGCGGCGGGGACCGGGCCGTCGATCGCCACCCCGACGCCCAGCTCGGCCACCCGGTCGGCGTGATACGCCTGCTCCACCACGTTGTCCACCACACGGCGCACCACCACATGGGGGATGCCCGCGCGCATGGCCACGTACGTCGTGCCGGCGCTGTCGTGGTGGATGGCGGCGGAGACCCGGCCGAACAGCTCCTGGAGGTTCACCTCGCCGACGACGAAGCAGTCTCCGTCGTCGGCGGGCAGGGCCAAATCGGCCCAGCCACGGGAAAGCACCACCCGGTGCCCCAGTGCGCGGGCCGCCTCGACGGCCACCTTCGCGGCACCCGCGGTCTTGGCACCGGACGAGCTGCCGAACCCGACGTACACCGGCGGCGGCCCGGCGGCAAGGAACTCCTCCAGATCCGCCGGGAGCGGCCGTTCGTCCGGCAGGATCCACGCACCGGTCTGCACCGTGCCGGAGTCCGACGGCGGCAGCGGGGCCAGGACCTGGTCCGACGCCAGCCACGGCCGCTCGGTGTAGCCGTAGTCGAAGAGGTCCTTCACCGGGGCCAGACCGAGCGAGGCCCGGTTTTCGTTGACCACGTCACCGAAGAGGCCGAAGGCGCCCTCGTTGTACATGTCCAGCTCCGCCCGGCTGTGCACCGACGGCAGATGGTCCGGGGACAGCACGATGTAGCGATAAGGGACGCCGAGCCGTTCGGCCACCGACCGGGCGGCGACGGCGGCGGGCAGCAGGCCGGTCGTCACCACCGCCGTACAGCCTTCGGCGGCCGCCGGGAGCTTGCCGAACCATTCGGCGACCACGTCGGTCACGATCTCGGGATCACCCGGCGCCGGTTCCCCTGGCTCGCGTGCCCCCGCCCGCACCGCCGGCCCGGCCGCCACCATCGGCACCCCGGCCTCGGCGCACCGTTCCGCGTAGTCGGGCGGCAGGCACATCCGCGCCTCCGCGCCGAGTTCTCGCAACCGGACGGCCAAGGCGACCAACGGTTCGATGTCCCCGCGTGATCCGCACCCCGTGATCAGCACGCGCATTTCGCTTCCCCTGTTCCGTAGGTCCTTTTCGCCGGGCGGCGGCTCATACCGGGTGGTGCGGCAGCCACTTCATGCCGTCGGGCGAAGTCACCAGGCCGCCGGGGAACAGCGGCAGCTCGGGTTCGGCGTCCTCGCCGAGCAGCGCCTTCATCTGGACCTGGCCCGCTTCCTGCATCGCCTGCTTGACCACGGTCGACTTGAACATCGGCACCATGTCGTCACCGTCGCCCGCCGCCATCTTGTCGACGGCGGCGGCGAATTCGGCACTGTTCGCGGCGATCCGGTCGGCGGCGGTCAGCGCGGTCTCGCCGGACGACACCCCGCCGATCAGCTCGACGAACGACTCGATGTCGGTGCTCTGGTTCTGCGTGACCTTCTTGGCCTGCCAGAAATACGATTCCTCGTTCACGTTCATCTGATAGAAGGACACGAGGAACTCGTAGAAGACGCCGTACTCGCGGCGATAGCGGGCCTCGAACTCGTTCAGCGCGGTCTTCTCGTCCAGGTCGCCCGCGAGGACGCTGTTGATGGACCGGGCCGCGAGCAACGCGCTGTAGGTCGCCAGGTGCACCCCGGAGGAGAACACCGGGTCCACGAAACACGCGGCGTCGCCGACCAGGACCATCCCCGGCCGCCAGTAGCTCTCCTGCTGGTACGAGTAGTCCTTGCGTACCCGCAGTTCGCCGTACCTGCCGGTGGTCACCCTGGTCGCGTTCGAGAGGTAGTCCGAGATCATCGGGCATTCGGCGATCAAGGTGTTGAGCGCCTTCTCGCGGTCGCCCTGGATCTTGTCGGCGTCCTCGCGGCGAACGACCGCGCCGACGCTGGTCAGCGTGTCGCTCAGGGGGATGTACCAGAACCAGCCGCTGTCGAAGGCGACACTCAGGATGTTGCCCGACACCGGCTCGGGCAGCCGCTTGCCACCCTCGAAATAACCGAACAGCGCGAGGCTGCGGAAGAACTCCGAGTAGTTCCGCGAACCGCCGACCTTCGTGTAGAGCCGGCTCTTGTTGCCCGACGCGTCGATCACGAACCGCGCCGACACTTCACGCGCGTTGCCGTCCGCGTCGGTGTAGCGCGCGCCGGTGACCCGCTCGCCGTCCTCCACGACGTCGTTGACCGTGCAGCCTTCCCGCACGACGACGCCCTTGCTCTTGGCGTTCTTCAGCAGGATGTCGTCGAACACCGCCCGCTCGACCTGATAGGCGTGCGACGTCGAGCCCGCCATCTTGGCCGAGATCCCGAAGTGGAAGGTCCACGGCTCCGGCCGGGCGCCCCAGCGGAACGTGCCGCCGCGTTTGATCGGGAACCCGGAATTCGCCAGCTCGTCCGCGACGCCGAGCATCCGGCAGACCCCGTGCACCGTGGCCGGCAGCAGCGACTCACCGATCTGGTACCGGGGGAAGACCTCTTTCTCCAGCAACAGGACCCGGTGTCCCTGCATGGCCACCAGGGTGGCCACCGTCGAACCACCCGGCCCGCCACCCGCCACCACAACATCGAAATCTTCGACCGACATCTCCCACCATTCCTTTGTCGAGTGTCATTTCGCCGGGCAGGTCGTCACCAGGTGACCGGTACCTGATCGGGGCAGTCAACGAACGCGCTGCGGTACTTCACTTCTTCGACGGGCACCGCCAGCCGCAGCCCCGGGAATCGCCGCCACAACAGCTGATAGGCCGTCCGCAGCATCGACCGCGCCAAGGCGGCGCCGACGCAGTAATGGATTCCGTGCCCGAACCCGACGTCCGAAACAGCGGGCCGGTTCGCGTCGAAGACATTCGGATCGGGGGTCAGTGCTTCGTCCCTGTTGGCCATGAGAACCGAGCACAGGACGTAGTCCCCCGCCTTGATCAGCTGCCCGTCGACGACCACATCCTTGATGGCGAGGCGGGGATTCGGCGCCTGCACGGGGGACAGATAGCGGACCAGCTCGTTGACGACACGATCGGCCTTTTCCTGGCCGTCGAAAAGCAACGGTATCTGGCCGGGATTCTGCAGGAGGGCGAGCACGCCGAAGCCGATCATCCCCGCGACGGTTTCGACACCGCCGAGGATCAGCGCCGTGCACAGTCCCCGCAACTCCTCGTCCGTGACGTCGCCGCCGTGCTCGCGCACGATCGTGCCGAGGAATCCGTCGTCGGGGTCCGCGCGCTGCCGGGCGATGAGGTTGTCCAGGTACCGGTTGAACGCCGCGCTGTCGGCGGCCCGCGCCTTGAGGCCGCGGCTCAGATCGGCGTTCCGCCGGATCCGCCGGACGAACTCGCGCTGGTCGTCACGGGGAATGCCGAGCAGTTCGCACAGGGCGTGGGCGCCGACCGGATCGGCGAACAGGCCCTGGAGATCCGCGGGCGATCCCTCGGCCTCCAGCATGTCGAGGCGATCCTCGACGAGGCTCTGGATCGCGGGCTCCATCCGGCGTATCCGCCGGACCGTGAACTCCGGGGTCAGCAGCTTCCGCAACCGGGTGTGCTCGGGCGGGTCGTAGGTCGAGATCTGCCCGACGAACTGGGCCTCGACATGCGATCCGGATTTCGCCTGGGTGAATTGCGGGCGCGTCGTGAAATTCTCGTGGTCGCCGAGGATCCGGCGCACGACGTCGTAGCCGTGGGCCTGCCAGACGAAATCCCGGCCCAGCTGGGCCGAGGAATCGCCGACTATCCGGACGAGCGGGCCGTGTGCCCTGAGTTCGAAATTGTCCGCATGCGGATCGCAATTCGTTCTCAGCTGAAAGTTCGCGGGCTCCTTGACCAGTGGCGCGACCTGCTCGATACCGTGCCCCATCCGACTGGCAACTCCTTGGTAGACCGGGAAAGTGTCTTTCGGCTTCGACCGCCCCGAATACAACGACGCCCCAATTTCACCGGTAATCGGGCGGCAGGTCCAGCGACCTCGCGTGGACGCCGGCCGCCGGTCACCAGGCGACCATCAGCTCGGTCAATCCGTATGCCGGTGTGGTCAGGCGGAACTTGGCGTCCTGTGCGGGATCCGCCAGTCGCAGCCCGGGAAAACGCCGCCACAGCAAGGTGAAGACGGTACGCAGTTCGAGCCGGGTCAGCGCGGCGCCGAGACAGTGATGGACCCCGTGGCCGAACGCGACATGCGGCGCGGACTCGCGGGTGAGGTCGAGGCGTCCGGGATCCGGCACCAGCGCGGGATCCCGGTTGGCCGCCGGGAGGGAACAGATGACGCTGTCGCCCTTCTTGATCTCCTGGCCCGCGATGGTGATGTCCCGCATGGCGATCCGGGGGGTCGGGGAATACGGGACCGTCAGGTACCGGATCAGCTCGTCGACCGCCCGATGCGCCTGCTGCTCGCTGCCCCGCAACGCGGCGATCTGCTCAGGGTGCCGCAACAAGGCCAGCACACCGAGGCCGATCATGCCGGAGATGTTGTCGTCACCGGCCAGCATCACCTGAACGCAGAAGCCCCGCAGTTCCTCGTCCGTGGCCTCGTCGCCGTACTCCGCGACGACCGCTCCGATCAGGCCCTCGCCCGGTTCCTTGCGTTCCCTGGCGATCATCGCCAGCAGGTAGCGGGAGAACGCCTCACCCGCCACCGCGCGCCTCTTCTGGCTGCGCGAGGCGTCGAGATGCGCGTGGCACAGCTGCAAGAACGTGGCGCGGTCGTCCCTCGGCACACCGATCAGTTCGCACAGCACGGCGCCGGGGACCTGGTCGGCGACGATCGTGACCAGATCCGCGGGGGCTCCCGCCCGCTCCAGTTCGTCGAGCCGTTCGGTCACGATCTGTTCGATGTACGGCCCCATCCGCTGCATCTTGCGCAGGGTGAAACCCGGATTCAGTTTCTGCCGCAGCCTGGCGTGCTCGGGCGGGTCGTAGTCCATCAGGTTCCCGACCAGTTCCCGCGGCCGGAAGATGCCCTTTCCGCCGATCTCGTCCTTCGGGTCCCAGCGACGCCGGGTGCTGAAACTCTTGTGATCGCCCATCACCTGCCGGACGACGGCGTGCGCGGTGGCCATCCAATGGGTTTCGGCGTCCGCTCCGGAGCCGACGGTGACCCTGGTCAGCGGCCCGGCGGCGAGCAGTTCGGGCGCCGGGTCCAAACCCTGTCTGCGAATATGCAGCGGACGCGGGTCGTCCTCACTCAACGGAAACTCCTTTGCGAACCAATGGGCAAGGCGGATATGCGCGTTCGTGGGCGGGGCCGCGTCCGCGAGCGAGGCAGGGACAGACCAACACCATCGGAAAAACACCACACACAGGGCCTTCAAAAAACAACCCGCACAA
>NZ_JBHXIB010000010.1:19950-142935 GCF_042723975.1 Amycolatopsis sp. NPDC058340
CCCGCGCCCGCGTGGGTGTCGCCAACCCCATTTTCGCTAAATCGAACGTCGCGAAAGTGGCTTTCGCGACATCCCCCGGCCTCCCCGTTCCCGAGAGGAAAAGCGAAAGGTGACGTGTCGCGGACCGGTCGTCCACCGAGACGGTGATTTCGCGTGACTGGACGGACGACACCTGTGATCCGACGGACGACACGCGTGTCGGGAGGGACGACACACGTGCGCGGCCGATCCCGTCCGAGCCGTCCGTCCGAACACGAGTGTCGTCCGTCCGAACACGAGTGTCGTCCGTCCGAACACGAGTGTCGTCCGTCGGATCACAGGTGTCGTCCGTCCAGTCACGCGACAGCGCACCGCACGACCGGGTTACCAGTCGAGCAACAGGGCTTCCACGTCGAACGGCGGCGGGCCCAGTTTGATCTCGCGGTCCGGTTCGGCCAGGCGGAGCGTGGGAAAGCGGTGCGCCAGGCCGGGGATCGCCGCCCGGAACACCATTTCGGCCAGCGGCCTGCCGAGGCAGTGATGGATGCCGTGCCCGAAGGTGACGTGTGCCGGCTTCTCCCGGGTGATGTCGAACCGGTCCTCCGGGTCGGGGAACTTCCGGCGGTTCGAAGCCAGCAGCGAGCAGGTGACGGCGTCACCCGCCTTCACCAGCCGGTCACCGATGTAGACGTCCTCCCGCGCGATTCGCGGGGTGGTCTTCTCGTCGCTGGTGAGGTACCGGGCCACCTCGTTCAGCCAGTCCGGGACGGTTTCCGGTTCGTCCCGGAGCACGGCGAACTGCTCCGGGTGCTCGACCATCAGCCACGCCCCCGCCGCGAGGAACCTGGCCACCTGGTCCCCGCTCGCGCCCATGACGAACGCGGCGACCCCCAGCAGTTCCGCGTCGGTGATGTCGTCACCGTGCTCACGCACCACGGCGCCGAACATGTCGTCACCGGGGTCGCGGCGCGTCTTGGCCGCGATCTGGCCCATGTACGTCCAGTACTTGTTCCCCGCCGCCACGCGCCGTTTACCCGACCGTTCGGCCCGGCTGGCGTGCAGGGCGCGCGACAGCTCGGCTTGGTCGTCACGCGGGATGCCGAGGAAGTCGCAGATCACCGTCGTCGCCACGGGCCACGCGAACCGCGGCACGAAGTCCACCGGCCCGCCGGTGGCTTCGATGTCGTCCAGCGTGGCCTCGACGATCGCCTCGATCTTCGGCCGGAAGTCCTGCATCCGCCGGAAGGTGAACGCCGAAGCCACCATCCGGCGCAGCCGGGTGTGTTCCGGCGGGTCGTACTGGTTGAGGAAACCGGGCCAGATACGGCCCGCCGCGGTGCCGCCGAAGAGCAGCTTGGCGCTGAACTTGTCCGAGCCGAGCACCTGGCGGGTCTCCTCGTACCCGGTGGCGAGCCACCCGGTCCGCCCGCCGGGCCCCTCTTCGGCCTCCAGCACGGACATGCGGCCCTCGGCCATCAGGGAGCGCAGTTCCGGTCCCGGATCGAAGCGCTCTCTCCGGTGGATTTCCGTGCCCCGGAGGGCGTTCTTCTCCTCGAACACTGCACAAGGTCCTTTCGCCTCAGCCGGCCGTTGGTCGAAGACCGGGCTCGTCCAACCGTCCGCGTTGAGCGGCTGGACACCCGCCCCTCAGGCGCCCGCTTCCCGGACGAGGCTCTTCGGCCGGAGGTCCGTCCAGTTCTCCTCGACGTAGGCGAGGCATTCCTCGCGGCCTGCCTCGCCGTGCACCGTGGTCCAGCCCGCGGGCACCTCGGCGAAGGCGGGCCACAGCGAGTGCTGTCCCTCGTCGTTGACCAGAACGAAAAAGGAACCGTCTTCGTTGTCGAAGGGGTTGGTCATCGTTGTGTCCTTTCACCTTCCGGACGCTGCCGGAGTTTCTCGGCGACGATGGCTCCAATCTGGCCCAGCGCCGCGGTTTGCACCATGTCGTAGTGGTTGGACGGGATGTCGTGGGTCTCGATGGCCCCGCTGGTGAACTCCTTCCAGCTGGCTTTCGCCACCGAGACCGGCAAATGCCCGGGACGGTCCACAGTGGCCACGAAGAGCAGGATGTCGCCTTCGAAGGGGGAAGAGACGTGGCGTGGCCCGATGTCCCAGAGGTTGCGCATGACCGCCTCCAGGCGGGCTCGGGCGGCCTCCCCCTTGACCAGCTGGCCCGCGAGGTCCAGATCCGCCTGATTCCGCTTCGACAGGGCGGCTTCCTCGTCCGCCGCCCCGGTCGTCTTGCGTCCCATGTAGACGGGATAGGCGTCGAGCAAGGCGAGCAGACCGGCCTTTTCCCCTTCCTCCTCCAGGAGTTTGGCCATCGCCTGCGCGATACGGCCGCCGAGCGACCAGCCGAGCAGGTGGTACGGCCCTTCCGGCTGCACGGCGCGGATCTGCGCGAGGTAGTCGGCGGCCATCTCCTCGACGCTGCCCGGCAGCGGCTCGGTCCGGGCGAGACCGCGGGCCTGGACGCCGTACACCGGCTGGTTCGGCGGGAGGTGACGCAACAGCGGCTCGTAGTTCCAGCTCAAGCCGCCGCTCGCGTGGACACAGAAGAGCGGCGGGCGGTCCCCGCCGGGCCGCAGCGGCAGCAGGATCTCGAAATCGCCCGTCTTCACCGAAGAGCTCGTCCGCCGCTCGCCGACGACGACCAGGGTCTTGGCGGGTGTCTTCCTGGCGAGCAGGCCGGTGCGCAGCATCCGGTGCCCGTCCTCCCCGAACGGACAGGGCACTGTCGGGAGATCGGCCGGTCCCTCGTCCACCGCGGGGCCGGTGACGTAGAGCTCGCCGACGGTGCCCGGAGCGACGGGGCGCAACCCCGCGTCCAGCACCAGCGCGCCGAGCGGACCGTCCCCGGCCACGTCGGCGACCACCTGGGGCACGGGCCCGGCCCAGCGCGCCGGCGCGATGGGCGGACGGCCGCGTTCGAAGTCGTCAAGGAAGAGGTCCAGGTCGCTGATCCGCCGCCCGGGATCCTCCGCCACCTGCTCGAGGACGCGGACCAGCCGCCGGGCCACCGACTCGGCGGTGGCCTCGTCGAACAGATCGGTGGCGTAGCGCAGCACGCCGTCGAAGCCGCCCGGTTCGTCGTCGTCGTCGAAACGCTCGGTGAGTTCGACCGAGAGATCCAGCTCCATGGCCTCGGTCCCGCCGGGTTCGACACTGGTGCGCAGGGCGGGCAGCTCCGCCGCCGTCCAGCCGTCGATGTCCTCCTCGTCCACCCGCAAACCCACCTGGAACACGGGATGACGGGAGAGCGACGCGGGCAGATCGAGCAGCTCGACGATGCGTTCGAAGGGCACGTCCAGATGCTGTTCGGTCGCCTGGAAGGCCTCCTGCACCCGGTTGACGACCTCCAGGCAGGTCGGATCACCCGAGAGATCCGTGCGCACGGCGAGCGGCCGGGTGAACGGTCCGACCATCGGTTCGAGGTCGAAGAGTTCCTCGTCACGGGGCAGCGCCGAGCCGATCACCACGTCTTCGCCCGCGCCGGATTTGGCCAGCAGCATGGCGAGCGCCGCGTGCACCAGCCGCGACGTCTCCGCGCCCGCCGATTCCGCGGCCGCCGTCAGCCTGGCGTGCGGACCGGCGTCCAGCCGCAGCGCGACGGTGCCCGCCCGCCGTGACGGGACGGCGGGCCGCGGCCGGTCGAACGGGAGCACCGTCTCCCCGTCGATCCCGGCCAGGTTGTCCCGCCAGAAGGCGAACTGCTCGTTGATCAGGCTGCCCGGTTCGTTCTCGTCTTCGAGCAGCCGCCGCTCCCAGAGCGCGTAGTCGGCGAACTGCAGGGCCAGCGGCGCGCGCTGCGGGACCCGGCCCTCGCGCCGCGCGCCGTAGGCGGCCGCCAGGTCGCGGAAGAACACGTCCAGCGAGTCGTCGTCCGCCAGGATCCGGTGCACCTGGAGGTGCAGCACGTGCTCCTTTTCCGAGAGTGCGAAGAGATCGCACCGCCACGGCACTTCACTCGTGAGGTCGAAGGCGGCCTCGCGCCGCTCGGCGAGCAACCCGGGAAGGGTTTCCTCGGTCGCCGGGATCGGGACCGGCCCGGCCGCCGGGGTGTCGTGGACGAGCTGGTGCACACTCTGCGCGTCACCGGGGAACGTCGTGCGGAGGAGTTCGTGCCGCTCGGCGACGTCGCCGAGCGCCGTCACCAGCGCGGGCACGTTCAGCTTGCCCTTCAGGCGCAGCGCGACCGAGGTGGTCAGGCCCGCCGTCTCCGCGCCGGGATCGGCCAGCAGCCAGGCCCGCAGCTGCCGGGCGGTCAGCGGCAACCGGTCCGGTCGCTTGGCGGCCTCCAGTACGGGACGGGACTTCGCGGCCAGTGCCCTGGCCAGGCCCGCGGGCGTCGGCGACGAGAACAGTTGCCGGATGGGCAGGTCCTCGCCGAGTTCCTCGCGGATCCGCGCGACGAGCCGCATGGCCAGCGCCGAACTGCCGCCGAGATCGTTGAAGGCGTCGTCGACCCCCACCTGCTCGACGCTGAGGATCTCCGCGAACAGCGCGCACAGCACCTTTTCGGTCTCGCTCTCCGGCGCCTTCTCCGAGGAGCGGCCCGCGAGGTCCGGGGCGGGCAGCGCCCGGCGATCCACCTTGCCGTTGGGGGTGACCGGCAGGCCGGGCAGCGCCACGACGGCGATCGGGACCATGTAGTCGGGCAGGACGAGGCCCATCCGCCGCCTGATCTCCTCCGGCCCGGGGTCGGTGCCGTCGGACACGAAGTAGCCGACGAGCCGCTTCTCGCCCGGCTGGTCCTCACGCGCCAGCAGGACCGCCTCGACCACTCCCGGCTGGGCGGCCAGCACGGCCTCCACCTCGCCGAGCTCGACCCGGTAGCCGCGGATCTTCACCTGGTCGTCGGCGCGGCCGAGGAACACGATCTCGCCGTCGCGGGTCCAGCGGGCCAGGTCCCCGGTGCGGTACATGCGCTCACCGGGGAGGAACGGGCAAGCCACGAACCGGTCGGCGGTCAGGCCGGGGTTGTTCAGGTAGCCGCGGGCCAGCCCCGTGCCCGCGATGTACAGCTCGCCCGCCACCCCCGGCGCGACCGGGCGCAGGAAGGCGTCGAGGACGTAGATCCGGCGGTTGGTCATCGGATGGCCGATCGGCAGCTCGGGGCCGAGCACGTCACCGGGTTCGATCGGCAGCCAGGTCGCGCACAGGGTGGTCTCGGTCGGCCCGTAGGTGTTGCGCACGCGCAGGCCGGGCTGCGCCCGCCGCAGGTTCTCCACCGACTGCAAGGGAACCACGTCGCCGCCAGTCCCGATCTCGATCAGGCCTTCGAAACACTCCGGCGAGGTTTCCGCCAGCGCGCGGAAAGTGCCCGCGGTGAGGTGGACGTAGGTCGCGCCGCGGCGCACGGCCTGCCGCACCCCGGCCGCGTCCAGCACGCCCGGCTCGGTGAGCAGGACCCTGGCGCCGGAGACGAGCGGCACCCACATCGCGTAGAGCGACGGGTCGAAGACGTGCGTCGCGTGCATCAGGACGCCGTCGTCCTCGCCGATCCGCCAGCCCGCGTCACCGGCGAGCCCGGCGACGGCCCCGTGCGGGATCCCCACGCCTTTCGGCAGTCCGGTGGATCCCGAGGTGTACATGACGTACGCCAGATCGTCCGCGTGCGGCCGGTTTCCCGGTGCGGCGCATTCGTCCACCGCGGCGCGCGTCGCGGGCGCGTCGAGCACGATCGCGTTCTCCGGAGCGACCGCCTTGGTGGCCTCGGCGCACAAGACGGCCGAGACGCCGGAGTCGGCGAGGATGAACGCGATGCGCTCGGCCGGGTAGTCGATGTCCACCGGGACGTAGGCGGCGCCCGCCTTCCAGATCGCCAGGAAGGCGACGATCAGCTCCGGCGACCTTTCCAAGGCCACGCCGACCCGGTCGCCGCGGCCGACACCGCGGCTGGCGAGGTACCCCGCCAGCCGGTCCGACGCCCGGTCGACCTCGGCGTAGGTCAGGTTCGCGCCGTCGGCGTCGACGATCGCCACCGCGTCCGGCGCCGAGGCCACCCGCCGCGCGAACAGTTCGACGACGGAATCGCCCGGCACCGGGCCCGCGGTCGCGTTGAAGCCGTCCACCACCAGGCTGCGTTCGGCTTCGCTGGCCAGGGTCAGCCGTCCGACGAGGACGTCGGGCTCGGCGACCAGCCGTTCCAGCACCCGCGCCATCGCGCCGACGACCGATTCGGCGGCCGCGGGGTCGAACAGGCCCCGGTCGTAATCGAGGATGAGCGGCATCTGTTCGCCCGGGCCGGTGACGAGGGTGAACGGGTAATGCGAGGAGTTGCTCCCCCGCTTGACCGGGCGCAGGTTCAGGCCGTCCCCCGACGGCTTGCCGAGTCCCTTGCGGGGGAAGTTCTCGTAGATGACGAGCGTGTCGAAGACCGCCCCGGGCCCGGCGGCGGTCCGCACGTCCTGGAGACCGAGATACTGGTGCGCCATGAGGGCCGCCTGGCCGCGCTGCACCTCGGCGAACAGGTCGACGGCCCGCTTCGCGCCGTCGAGCCGGACACGGACCGGCAGGGTGTTGAGCAACTGGCCGACCATCGACTCCACCCCCGGGAGGTCGGCGGGCCGCCCCGACGCGGTCGCGCCGAACACCACGTCGGTGCGGCCTGCCAGCTGCGACAGCACGACGGCCCACGCGCCCTGCACGACGGAGTTCAGGGTGAGACCGTTGCCGCGCGCCAGCCGGGCGAGACCGTCGGTCAGCTCCGGCGACAGCTCGGCGACCGTGGTGTGGATATCCGGCACCCGCGCGGGATCGGCGGGGACGACCAGGGTGGGGGTGTCGAGCCCGGCGAGTTCGTCGCGCCACGCCGCCTTGGCCGCCTCCTTGTCCTGCCGTCCCAGCCAGGCGAGATAGTCCCGGTAGGACACGGTGGGCGGCAGCCCGGACGCGTCGCCTCCCGCGGCGTAGATCTCGGCGAGCTCGCGGTGGATGATCGGCATGGACCAGCCGTCGGTCAGCACGTGGTGCAGCGTGTGCACGAGCCGGTGGCTCTCCTCGCCCAGCCGGATCAGGTGCAGTTTCATCAGCGGCGCCGTCTCGACGCTCAACCGCTCGGCCACCTCCGCCGCGGCCAGCCGGTCGACTTCGCCGTCGACGCCGTCGGCGGCCAGTCCCGAAAGATCGGTCTCCCGCCAAGGGATCCGGGCGTCCCGCGCGATGACCTGAACCATCTGCGCGCCGCTGACGTAGCGGAAACAGGCCCGCAACGCGGCGTGCCGGTCCACGAGCGCCTGCCACGACGCCTTCAGCCGTCCCGCGTCCAGTGGCCCGTCGATCGCGTAGACGGTCTGCACCGTGTAGGTGTCCGGCCCGTCCTTGTCGAGGGCGGTGTGGAAAAGCATTCCCTCTTGCAGCGGTGAAAGAGGCCAGACGTCCTCCACGCTTGAGCGAGGCTTCGCGCGAGTGTCGTCTACGGTCACGATCTGCTCCTTAAGGCGGGTCATTCGCCGGCCAGCCCGGCCTCGAGTAGGTCCATCTGGTCAGGGGAAAGGGCGAGTAGCGTGCCGTCGGCGGGTTCCGGCACCGCGGCGGGCGCGTCCTCGGCCGGGATTTCCTTGGCCAGCAACGCCAGCCGTTCCGGTGTCTTTTCGTCGAACACCTGCCGCGGGGTCAGTTCCAGCCCTTGGCTGCGGGCCCTCGCCGACAACTGCATCGACGTGATCGAGTCGCCGCCGAGTTCGAAGAAGCTGTCGTCGGGAGCCACCTGTTCGAGTCCGAGCACCTCTTCGAAGAGCGCGCACATCCTCGCCTCCTCGGCCGTGCGCGGATCCCGTTTCGAGGACGTCCCGGTGAAGTCGGGGGCTTGCAGCGCCCGGTGATCGAGTTTGCCGTTCGGGGTGAGCGGCATCTTCTCCATCGGCACGAACGCCGCGGGCATCATGTAGTCCGGCAGGCGTTCGGCGGCCAGCTCCCGCAGCGCGGCGGCCAGCGTGCCGTTCCCGTCGGCGGCCGCCGCCGACGGCACGACGTAGGCCACCAGCCGCTTGTCGCCAGGCCCGTCCCGGCGGACGGAGACCGCCACCTGGCCGACCCACGGATGCTCCGCGAGCACGGCCTCGATCTCGGCGGGCTCGACCCGGTAGCCGCGCACCTTCACCTGCGCGTCGACCCGGCCGGCGAAGAGCAGCTGGCCTTCCCTGGTCCAGCGGAACAGGTCGCCGGAGCGGTACATCCGCTCGCCGGGGGCGAACGGGCTGGCGACGAACCGTTCCGCGGTCAGGCCGGGGCGGCCGAGGTAGCCGCGGGCCAGTCCGACACCGGTGATGTAGAGCTCGCCGACCACCCCGGGCGGCACCGGCCGCAGGAACGCGTCTAGCACGTAGTGCCCCACGTTGTGGATCGGCCCGCCGAGCGGCACCTGGTCGTGTCCCGGGGACAACGGGGCGCTCATCGTCGAGCAGATGGTCGTCTCGGTCGGCCCGTAGGCCTGGATCACCCGGCGGCCCGGCGACCAGCGGTCCACCAGCGCGGCCGGGAGTGCTTCGCCGCCCGTCAGCACGGTCCGCAGGGTGTCCGGCAGATCGTCCTCGCTCGCCAGCACACTCGGCGACACGGTCAGATGCGTGATGTCCGCCTGCCGGATCGCGTCGCCGAGGGTCACCTTCGGCGGCATGCTCGCCGCGTCCGGCAGGACCAGGGTCGCCCCCGCCAGCAGGGACATGTAGAGCTCGGAAACCATGGCGTCGAAGCCGATCGCGGACAACTGCAGGATCCGCGAAGACGACGTGACGGCCATCCGCTCGATATGCGCGTAGCCGAGGTTGACGAGTCCGGAATGGGTGACCAGGACGCCCTTCGGCACCCCCGTCGAGCCGGACGTGTAGATCACGTACGCCGCGTCTTCCGGCGCCACGTCGGGCAACGCGACGTCCGGACCGGCGGGCAGCTCCTCCAGCACCAGCACCGTGCCCGCGAACCCCGCAGGCACGAACGACAGGGTCGCCTTCGTGCACACCAGCACCCCGGGCGCCGAGTTCGCCAGCATGAATTCGACGCGGTCGCGCGGATAGCCCGGATCGACCGGCACGAAAGCCCCGCCGGCGAACATGACCCCCAGGAGGGAAACCGCGAGGTCGGCCGAACGCTCGACCAGCACCCCCACCCTGGCTTCGCGCCGCACGCCCGCGTCGGAGAGCAGCCGCGCCAGCGACTCCACTTCGCCGAGCAATCCCCGGTACGACAGGCTTCGCGTCGCGTCCTCGACGGCGATCGCGTCCGGCGTCCGCTCCGCCTGTTCGCGCAGCAGCACCGGCAGCGTCTTCTCCGTGAGCGGCGCAGCGGTCCGGTTCCACTCGTCCACCACCAGACGGCGCTGTTCCGGGCCGATCAGGCCGATCCGCCCCACCGGCGTCCGCGGTTCGGCCAGCACCTGGTCGAGGGCGCGGAGGAGGGTCGCGACCGTCTCCTCGGCCTCGGCCCGGTCGAGTACGTCCGGCCGGTAGATCACTTCACCGCGGACGGGACCTCCCGCCACCGACGCCCGCAGGGACAGCGGATAGTGCCCGTCGTCGTCCGAGTTCCCCGCGGGGCCCATGACGAGCGTGTCGGGGCCATCGAGCCGGGGCGGCGGGGGCGGGTAGTTCTCGAACACCACGATCGTGTCGAACGCCGCGCCCCGGCCGGCGGCCTTGATGATCTCGCCCTGCCCGACGTGCTGATGCGGCAGCAGATCGGCTTGCCGCTCCTGCAGGTTCTTCAGCATGTCGACGACCGGTTCGGTGCCGACGAGGCGCGCCCGGACCGGCAGCATGTTCATGAACAGGCCGATCGCGGCCTCCACACCGGGGATCTCGGCGGGCCGCCCGGCCACCGCGGCGCCGAACACCACGTCCCGGCGTCCGGTCAGCCGCGCCAGGTGCAGGGCCCAGATCCCCTGGAAGAGCGTGTTCGGCGTGACACCGTGGCGGCGGCTGAACTCCGCCACGCGCCTGCTCTGCCCGTCGCCGAGCTCGAACCTGACGCGTTCGGGTTCGAGCGGGGTGCGGATCGACTCCGGCGGCACGATCTGCGTCGCCTCGTCGAGCCCCGCGAGTTCGGTCCGCCACGCCTGGAGCGCGGCCGTCTTGTCCTGGCGGGCGATCCAGGCGAGGTAGTCGCGGTACGACGCCGACGCGGGCAGCGCCCGGCCGTCACCGCCCGCTTCGTACGCGGTCAGCACGCCGGTGGCCAGCAACGGCAGGGACCAGCCGTCGACCACGATGTGATGCGACGTGAAGATCAGCCGGTGCCTGCGTTCGCCGAGGCGCACCAGGTGCAGGCGCAGCATCGGTCCCTTGGCCAGGTCGAACCGTTCGGCGTGCTGTGCCGCGGCGAGGCGGTCGAATTCCGCCAGCGCCTCGTCCTCCGGCAGCCGGGACAGGTCGGTCTCCCGCCAGGGCAGCGTCGCCTCGCGGGAGATCGTCTGCACGACCGTCCCGGACGCGAGCCGGTGGAAACTCGTCCGCAGGGCGGCGTGCCGGTCGAGCACGGCCTGCCAGGACGCGCGGAACCGGGCGGCGTCAAGCGGGCCGTCGAGGGCGAGGGTCCGCATGCTCGCGTAGACGTCCGGGCCGTCCTCGTCGGCGGCGTGGAACAGCAACCCTTCCTGCAGCGGGGAAAGCGGCCAGATGTCGAGCAGATCCGTCACGGTGGCCTCGAGTTCCGCCACCTCTCGCCGCGTCAGCGCCGTGAGCGGGAAGTCGGACGGCGTGTGCCCGCCGGCGCCGCCGCCGTCGACGTGCGCGGCGAGACCGGCCAGCGCGGCCAGCCACGCGTCGGCGAACGCCTCGGCTTCGGCGTCGCCGAGGAGCCGCCGGGCCCACGTCACGGTCAGGCTGAACTCGGGTCCGTCCGCGCCGTCCGCCACGACGGCGTCGATCTCCAGGACGTGCCGCAACGGCGTGGCCTCGTCCGCCGCTTCACCGACGATTCCCGTTATCCCCCAAGGCTCGCCGTCACCGCCGGACCGTGCGGAGAAGCGCCCGAGGTAGTTGAATCCGATCTCCGCCTTCGGCAGCGCCGCGAGCACCGGGGCCGTCTCCGGGTTGAGATGACGCAGCATCCCGTAGCCGAGCCCGCCGTCGGGCACCGCCCGCACGTTCTCCTTGACCTGCTTCAGCAGATGGCCCGCCGCGTCGCCGCCCGCGACGACTTCGGCCGGGTCGGCCCCGGTGGTGTCCAACCGGAGCGGGTGGACATCGGTGAACCAGCCGAGCGTCCGCGACAGGTCCATCTCCCCGAGGGGCTGACGCCCGTGGCCTTCGACGTCCACCACGACGGCGGTACCGCCGCGCCAGCCCGTCACGGCGCTCGCCAGGGTGGCCAGCAGCACCTCGTGGACACCGCAATGGAAGGCCGCGGTGGCCTTGTCCGCGAGCGTGCCCGCCCGCCGGGTCCAGGTCCGGCGGCCCGCGGTCGACACGGTGTCGCGCCGGGGATCGAGCTCGCCGAGCCGTCGCGGTGCCCCGTCGAGGATCTCCGTCCACGTCGCCAGCTCGGCGGTCCGGTTCGCCGCCGCTTCGGTCAGCGTCCGCGACCAGCGCCGGAAGGAGACGTCCGGTGCCTCGAGCGACGGCCGCAGGCCCGCGGCCGCGGCCTCGCAGGCCGCCCGCAGATCCGGCAGCAGGGTTCGCCACGACACCACGTCGACCACGAGGTGGTGCGCGGCCACCACGAGCCGTCCGGCGTCCACGAGGACCGCCCGCACCATCACGCCCCCGAGGGGATCGAGACGTGCCGCCGCGTCACTCGCGATCCCGTCGATACCGCCCTCGGCGGTGCCGGCCCATTCGACCAGCGCCGCCGCGTCGACCGTTCCCCGGTCGGCCACGACCAGCCGGGGCTCCTCGCCCTCGGTCTCGACGATCCGGCTCCGCAGCAGGTCGTGGGTGTCGAGCACGGCGCCCAGCCCGGCCGCCAGCGCGGTCACGGAAAGGTCGTCGGGCACGTCCACGATCACCCACTGCGCCATACCGCCGCGGGTCAGCCCGCGGGGGTCGCGTTCGAGCAGTGCCCGCACCACCGGCGTCAACGGGACCTCGCCGACCCCCTCGCCGTCCTCGGCCCGTGTCCGTCCGCCGTGCCCGGCGACCGCCGCGATCCCCGCGGGCGTCTTGTGGTCGAAGACCTGTTTCGCCCCGAAGACCAGGTTCTCGCGGCGGGCGCGGGCGGCCAGCCGCATCGAGAGGATCGAGTCCCCGCCCAGTTCGAAGAAGCCGTCGTCGGCGCCGACCCGGTCCAGCCCGAGGATCTCGGCGAACAGGTCGCACAGCACCCGTTCGGTCTCGGTACGCGGTTCGCGACCGGCCTCCGCCGGGCCGAATTCGGGGGCGGGCAGGGCCGCGCGGTCGATCTTCCCGTTGACGGTCAACGGGAAACCGTCCAGCACCAGCACCACCGAAGGCACCATGAACTCCGGCAGCCGGGCCGCCAGTCGCGCGCGGACCGCGTCGGATCCCAGTCCCTGTCCCGGTTCCGCGGTCACGTAGGCGATCAACCGCTTCTCGCCGGGGCGTTCCTCCCTGGCCACCACGATCGCCTGCGCGACGCCGGGGACCTCGGTCAGCGCCGCCTCGACCTCGCCGGGTTCGACCCGGTAGCCCCGGATCTTCACCTGGGCGTCGGCCCGCCCGCCGAACAGCAGTTCACCCTGTTCCGTCCAGCGTGCCAGGTCACCGGTCCGGTACATCCGCTCGCCGGGGGCGAAGGGATTGGCGACGAACCGCTCCGAAGTGGACACCGGGTTGCCGAGATATCCGTGCGCCAGCCCCGCTCCGGCGAGGTAGAGCTCACCGGTCACGTCCGGGGCCACCGGCTGCAGGAACGCGTCGAGCACGTAGGCCCGCCGCCCGGCCAGCGGGCCACCGATCGGCAGCTTGTCGCCCGTCGCGGCCCCCGGTTCGAGGACGAGCCACGTGGCGCAGAGGGTGATCTCGGTCGGACCGTAGAGCTGCCGGAAGCGGACCTCGGGGCACGCCCGGCGCATCCGTTCGACGGAGGCGAGCGGGACCGCGTCCCCACCGGTCAGGATCTCCCGCAGCCCGCGGAAGGACTCCGGCGCTTCCTCGGCCACCGCCCGGAAGGCACCCGCCGTCAGGTGGACGGTGGTCACGCCGCGGGCGATCGCCGCGCGGAGCCGCTCCGCGTCGACCGTGCCCGCTTCCGCGACCACCACGCGGGCTCCGCTGACCAGCGGCACCCAGATCTCTACCAGCGACGCGTCGAAAGCGTGCGACGCGTGCAGCAGTACGTGATCGCCGGGGCCCTGTGACCAGCCGGGGTCGCTCGCCAGCGCCGCCACGCTTCCGTGTGGCACCGCGACACCCTTCGGCACCCCGGTCGATCCCGACGTGTACATGACGTAGGCGACGTCGTGCGCGCCGACCGTGACCGGCGGCGCCTCGTGCCGCGCCCCGTCGATCGACGGCAGGTCCGCGACCACCGGCTCGACGCCGTCCGGCACCGCCTTGCGGCTCGCTTCGAGACAGACCGCGACCGACACCCCGGCGTCGGCCAGCATCCGCTCGATCCGGTCCGCGGGGTAGCCGACGTTCACCGGTACCTGCGCGGCGCCCGCCTTCCAGACCGCGAGCAGGGCGACGAGGAGGTCCGCGCCGCGTTCCATCACCACGCCGACGCGGTCACCGCGCCGAACGCCGGCGGCGGCCAGCCGTCCGGCCAGCCGGTCGGATTCGCGGTCGAGGCCGGTGTAGGTCAGGGCGCGTTCCCCGTCCACGACCGCCACCGCGTCCGGCGAGGCGTTCGCCCGCCGCCGGAACAGCTCCGGCACCGGCGTCGTGCCGTCGGCGTCACCCGTCGAATTCCAGCGTTCCACCACCGACTCGCGCGCCGGTCCGCTCGTCACGCCGAGGCGGCCCACCGGCAGCGAAGGCCGGGCCACCACCTGTTCCAGGACACGGACGACCTGCCGGGCGATCTCGGCGGCCGTTCCGGCGGCGATCCGG
This sequence comes from Amycolatopsis sp. NPDC058340, assembly GCF_042723975.1. NCBI lineage: Bacteria > Bacillati > Actinomycetota > Actinomycetes > Pseudonocardiales > Pseudonocardiaceae > Amycolatopsis > Amycolatopsis sp. NPDC058340. The sequence continues at coordinate 33,879 of NZ_JBHXIB010000010.1, forward strand.
TCGGGCCGGTAGGACACGTTGATCCGCAGGCGGCTCCCGAGGCTGACGTTCATGGTCAGCGGATATCCGGTGCCGGTGCGGGTGACGACCGAACTGATCGCGACCCCGCCGTCGCCGCCGAGCCCGTCGGCGGTGTGCGGGTAGTTCTCGATCATGACGATGGTGTCGAAGACCGCGCCCGTGCCCACCGCCTTCTGGATCTCCGGCAGCCCCAGGTACTGGTGTTCGGTCAACGCCGACAGGCGGCCCTGCAGGTCCTGGATCAGCTCCAGCACCGGCTGCCCGCCGTCGAGCCGCACCCGGACCGGGACGGTGTTGATGAACATCCCCACCATGCGTTCGACGTCCGGCACCTCCGCCGGACGGCCGGCCACCACCGATCCGAACACCACGTCCGTCCGGCCCGCGAGCCGCGCCAGCACCAGCGCCCAGGCGGCCTGCAGGATCGTGCTCGTCGTCAACCCGTTGCCCCGGGCCAATTCGGTGAGCGCGCGCGTCGTCTCCTCGGACAGCAGTTCGGCGTGCTCCCCTGGCATCACCATCGTCTTGTCCGCGTCCGGGTCCACAAGGGACGGTTCGTCCGCGCCGTCGAGCTCGGCCCGCCACGCCGCCCTGGTCGCGTCGCCGTCCTGGTCGCCCGACCACGCCAGATAGTCCTTGAAGGACGGTGCCTTCGCAGGGAGTTGCCCGCCGGCGTAAGCGGCCGACACCTCACCCACGACGAGCGGTGTCGACCAGCCGTCCAGCACGACATGGTGGGACGTCAGCACGAGCCGGTGCCGGTCGGCACCGAGCCGGATCAGCGACAGCCGCAGCAGCGGCGGCTCGGTCACGTCGAACCGCTCGCCCTGATCCTCCGCGAGGAGTCGTTCGACCTCCTCGGCCGCGGACGCCTCGTCGAGCTGCGACAGATCCACCACCCGCCAAGGGAGTTCGGCCTCCCTCACGACGACCTGCACCGTCTCACCGGACCCCAGCTGATGGAAACCGGTCCGGAGCGATTCGTGCCGGGCGAGTACCCGCGTCCAGGCCGCGCGCAGCCGTTCCGCGTCGAGGGGCCCGTCGAGGTCCAGGATCCGCTGGCTCTGGTAGACGTCGACACCTTCGGCGTCGAAGGCCCGCTCGAAGAGCATGCCCTCCTGCAACGGCGACAGCGGCCAGATGTCGGTCAGCCCCGGCGCCGCGGCCTCCAGTTCCGTCACGTCCCGCCGCGTCAGGGCGACGAGGGCGAAGTCGGACGGCGTGTGCCCGCCCGCGCCGGGATCCCCGGCGAGCGCCGCGAGGGCGGTCAGCGTCTCCGTCCACGCCTCGCCGAGCCGTTCCACCGCGGTGAAGTCGGCGTCCCGGGTGTCGATGGCCAGCCCCAGGCGGGGCCCGGACGGCGTGTCCTGTACCTCCGCGCTGACCTCCACGGTGTGCGCGAGGACCATGTCCGGCCCGCCGCCGAGCGGACCTTCGCCGCCCGGCTCCCACGCGGTGTCCTTCGGGGCGAGGACGGTCCGGCCGAGATAGTTGAAGCCGATCCGCGAGGACGGCAGGCCTGCCAGTGTCGCCGCGGTGGCGGGGTTGAGATGGCGCAGCAACCCGTAGCCGGAACCGTCGCCTGGCACGGCGCGGATCTGGTCCTTCACCGTCTTCAGCAACGACCCGGCGACCGCGAGGTCCACATCGGACAGATCGAAGCGGACCGGGTGGACACTGGTGAACCAGCCGACGGTGCGCAGCAGATCCTCGCCGTCGGCGGCTTCGCGCCCATGGCCTTCCACGTCCACCAGCAGCCCGGCGCCGGTACCGCGTATCCGCGCGACCGCACCGGCGAGACCCGCCAGCAGGACGTCCTGTATCCCGCAGTGGAAGGCCGACGGCAGGAGCGTCACCAGGTCGCGCGCCTCGGTGCCGGACAGCCGCGTGGACCACGAATGCGACCGCCCGGTGTGCTGTCCGGTGTCCGCGCCCGGGTCCGCGCCGTCCAGCAGGGCGGCCCAGTCTTCGAGTTCGGCCACGGTGCGCTCGCTGTGCGCCTGCTCGACCTGCCGCAGCGCCCACTGCCGATACGACGTCGCCGGGGCTTCGAGGGCCGGGGTCCGGCCGGAGTTCAGCTCGTCGTAAGCGGTCCGCAGATCCGGCAGCAGGATCCCCCACGAGACCGCGTCGACGGCGAGGTGGTGCGCCACGAAGGCCAGCCGGCCAGGCTCGGCGTCCCCGGCGTCGACCCAGACGACCCGCGCCATGATCCCCGCCGACGGGTCCAATGTGCCCGTCGCCGCCCGGACCTCGCGCTCGGCGACCTCGTCGAGTTCCGCCGTCCCGGCGGTCACCCGCTTGACCAGCCCGGCCGCGTCCACCGTGCCGCGTTCGGGCACGACCAGCCGTCCGTCCGGCGCCACCCGCGCCCGCAGCAGATCGTGCGTGTCCAGCACCGCCCGCACCGCGCCCACCAGCGTGTCCCGGTTCAGGCCCGCCGGCGTGACGACGACGCGCACCTGCGCGAAACCGGGGCGCAGCGCGTCGTCCCCGAGGGCCAGCATCACCGGTGTCCGCGGGATCTCCCCCACGCCGGTGACGGTCTCGGCGCGGGGCGCCGCGGCGGTCTCCCGCGCCAAGAGCGCGAGGCGCTCGGGAGTCCGGTGCTCGAACACCTGCCGCGGGGTCAGCGGGATGCCTTCGCGCCGCGCGCGTGCGGCGACCTGCATCGACGAGATCGAGTCGCCGCCCAGTTCGAAGAAGCTGTCGTCGATCCCGACCCGGTCGAGGCCGAGTACTTCGGCGAACACTCCACAAAGGACTCGTTCGGCGTCCGTGACCGGCTCCCGGCCGGCCGACTTCGACGCGAAATCCGGTTCGGGCAGTGCCCGCCGGTCCACCTTCCCGTTGACCGTCAACGGCAAGGCGTCCAATACCAGCACCACGGCCGGGACCATGAATTCGGGCAGCGTCTCGGCGAGCTGCCCGCGCAGGCGCACCGGGTCGGCGTCGTGCCCCGCTTCGGCGACCACGTAACCGATCAGCTGCTCGCCCCTCGGGAGCACCACGGCCTGGGCCACCCCCGGCAGACCGCCGAGGACCACCTCGATCTCGCCCGGTTCCACGCGATAGCCGCGGATCTTCACCTGGTCGTCGGCGCGCCCGGCGAACGCCAGCGTGCCCTGGTCCGTCCAGTACGCCAGGTCCCCGGTGCGGTACATCCGCCCGCCGGCGAAGGGATCGGCGACGAATCGCTCGGCCGTCAGCGCCGGACGGTCCAGATAGCCTTGCGCCACACCGGCTCCGGCGACGTACAGCTCGCCCGCCACCCCGGCGGGCACGGGCCGCAGGAACGCGTCGAGCACGTAGACCCGCCGACCGGCGAGCGGCCGTCCGATCGGCAGCACCGAACCCGTCTCGTCGCCGGGTTCGAGCAGCCACCACGTCGCGCACAGCGTGGCCTCGGTCGGGCCGTAGAGATGCCGCACCCGCACGTCCGGGCACACCCGCCGCACCCGCTCCACCGCCGTCAGCGGTACCGCGTCGCCGCCGGTCAGCACCTCGCGCAGACCGGCGACGGACTCCGGCGATTCCTCGGCCAGCACCCGGAATGCGCCCGCGGTCAGATGGGCGGCCGTGACGCCTTCGGCCACGTGCCGCGCCAGCACCTCGCCGTCCACCGCGCCCGGTCCGGCCAGCACCACGCGCGCGCCCGACACCAGCGGCACCCACAGCTCGAACAGCGAGATGTCGAAGGCGTGCGAGGCGTGCATCAGCACGGCGTCGCCGGGGCCGACCCGCCAGCCCGGCTCGCCGACCAGCGCCGCGACCTCGCCGTGCGACACCGCGACACCCTTCGGCGTCCCCGTCGACCCGGACGTGTACATCACGTAGGCGACGTCATGGGCGCTCGTGGCCACCGACCGGCGCTCGCTCTCCCGGACCGCCTGCCGCGTCCGGGGATCGTCGAGGACGATCGGTTCGGGACCGACGTCCAGCACGGTGTCCCGGTACGTTTTCGCGCACACCACCGCCGCGGGCGCGGAATCCGTCAGCATGAACCGCACGCGTTCCACCGGATAGGCGGGATCCACCGGCACGTACGCCGCGCCCGCCTTCCACACCGCGAGCAACGTCGCGATCAGCTCGGGCGACCGGTCCAGCACCACGGCCACCCGGTCGCCGCGCCGGACTCCCTTGCCCTGCAGGAGACCGGCGAGCCGCTCCGCGTGCTCGGTGAGTTCTCCGTACGACAGCGCCCGGTCGCCGTCGACGACCGCCGTCTCGTCGCGGCGGCGGTCCACCTGGCCGTCGAACAGTTCCGGCGCCGTCCGGCCCGGCGGCGCCTGGGAAGACGTGCCCCAGGCGTCGACCACCAGGGCGCGCTCGGCCGGGTTCGTCACCTCGACGTCGGCCACCGTGCGGTCGCCCGCGTCCGTCAGCAGGCGCAGCACTCCCGTGAACCGCTCGATGATCGCGAGCGCGGCGTCCCGGTCGAACAGGCCGGTCAGATAGTCCAGCTTGAAGTACATCGATTCGCCGGGCACCGCGACCAGCGTCAGCGGATAGTGGGCGGCCACCCTGCCCTGATGCACCTTGATGCCGAAGGTCCCGGCGGAGCCCAGTTCACCGGAATCGTGGTGGAACTTCTCGAAGACGATCAACGTGTCGAAAACGGCGCCGGGGCCCGCCGCCTGCTGGATGTCCGCCAGCCCCACGTACTGATCGGGGATCAGCGCGGACTGCCGCTTCTGCAGATCCGCCAGCAGTCCGGCGACCGGCGCCGAAGCGTGCAAGCGCACGCGTACGGGAACGGTGTTGAGGAACAGCCCCACCATCCCCTCCACACCGGGAAGGTCCGGCGGGCGCGCCGACACCGCCGCCCCGAACACCACGTCCGTCCGCCCGGTCAGCTGCGCCAGCACCAGCGCCCACGCGCCCTGCACCACCGTGTTCAGCGTCAGTCCCTTGGCACGGGCCAGTTCGCCCAGCGCCCGCGTGACGTTCTCCGGCAGCCAGGCCTCGACGCTCTCCGGCTCGGCGGGCGCCCGGCCCGGATCCGCGGGCACCACCAGCGTCGGCTCGTCGGCGCCCGCCAGCCGTTCCGTCCACGCCGCGAGCGATTTCTCCTTGTCCTGGCGGCTCAGCCAGGCCAGGTACTCCCGGTAGGACGTCACCTCCGGCAGGTCCGCCGGGCCGCCGTCCGCCGCGTACAGCTTCGACATCTCGGCCAGCACGATGGGCAGCGACCAGCCGTCCATGATCGTGTGATGGCAGGTCACCACCAGGCGGTGCGTGTCGTCCCCGAGCCGGATCAAGGTCAGCCGGATCAACGGCGCGCGCGTGAGGTCGAACCTCGTCGTCCGGTCCCGCTCGGCCAGTTCCCGCACGGCTTCGGCGGGATCGTCGAGATGCGAGAGATCGACCTCACGCCACGGAAGGTCCACCTGCTTGGCGATGATCTGCACCGTCTCGCCCGATTTGCGCTGCCGGAAACAAGCGCGGAGCGGGGCATGCCGGGACAGCAACGCTTCCCAAGCCGCGCGCAGCCTGGCCGCGTCCACCGGCCCGTCGAGCTCCAGGATCCAATGACCTACGTAGACGTCGGGCCCCTCGCCGTCGTAAACCGCGTGGAAGAGCAATCCGGCCTGCAATGGCGACAGCGGCCAGATTTCCTCAATCCGCGACTGGTTCATCGATGTCTCCCTCAATCAGCGAAGGGTGCGAAGTTCGTCGAGCTCGGCTTCTTTGTGCGGAATAACCCCAGTGAAGGGATCATCTCCCGGCCCGGCCTTGCCGGACAACATGTCCAGCCGGGTCGTTCTCCTTGAGTCGCAAGGCAAACGGCCTCGCCCGGCGTTGCGAAAGCCACTTTCACAACCTTCAAGGTTGCGAAAGTGGCTTTCGCATCATCCGAACCGGAGCCGCACCTCACCGGCACCGCGAATCAGCGACCGGTTTCGAACTCTGCTTCGAATTCGTCGATCTCGTCTTGGTTCAGTTCGAGAAGCGCGACATCGGAGGTGGCGTATTCGCTCGCGGCCGGAGCCGCCCGTTCCACGATCGCCGCGATCGCCGCGGGCGTCCGCTGTTCGAACACCTCACGCGCCCCGAAGGCCATTCCCGCGCGGTGGGCACGCGCCGCCAGTTGCATCGAAAGGATCGAATCGCCACCCAGTTCGAAGAAACTGTCGTCCGCGCCCGCCCGGTCCAGTCCGAGCACTTCGGCGAAGAGCGCACACAGCAGCCGCTCGGCCTCCGTGACCGGTTCCCTGCCCGTGACGCGCTCGTTGAAATCGGGATCCGGCAACGCTTCCCGGTCGACCTTCCCGTTCGCCGTCAACGGCAGCGCGTCGAGTACCACCACCGCCGCCGGCACCATGTACCGCGGCAACCGGGTGGCCACACTCTCGAGCACCGCGGCTTCGTCCACTCCGGACTCCCCGGCTGCGGTCACGTAACCGATCAGCCGCTTCCCGGAGGCGCCGTCCTTGGCCAGCACCACGGCCTGTCCCACCGACTCCTGTGCCACCAGGGCCGCTTCGATCTCGCCGGGCTCGATCCGGTATCCCCGCACCTTCACCTGGTCGTCGACGCGGCCGGCGAACACCAGTTCCCCGTCCGGGTTCCACCGCACCAGGTCGCCGGTCCGGTACATCAGCCCGCCCGACCCGGACGGGTCCGCCACGAACCGCGTCGCGGTCAGCCCGGCCCGCCCCAGATATCCGCGTGCCACCCCCGCGCCCGCGACGTACAGCTCGCCCACCGTGCCCGGCGGCACCGGCCGCAGCCACGAATCGAGCACGAACGCCCGCGCGTTCGTCATCGGAGTGCCGATCGGCACCACCTCGCCGGACGGTGCCGCCTGCCCGGGTTCGAGCCGGAATTCGACACAGCCGACGGTGGCCTCGGTCGGGCCGTATTCGTTGACCACGACGGTGTTCGGGTAGGTCCGGCGCCAGTGGGCGATCGTGTCGACGGACAATTGCTCGCCACCGAGCAGAAGGTCGCCCGCGACCGCGATCTCCCGTGAGCCGGTGTCCAGCGTCTTCACATGGCTCGGCGTGGCCTTGAGGAACAGCGCCGGGGCACTTTCCACCGTGCCGATCAGGTCTTCCAGCGCGCCGACCTGGACCGTTCCGCCCACGGTGAGCGGAGTGAGCAGCGCGGTCACCGTCAGATCGAAGGCGATCGACGAATGCATCAGCGATCGTCCCCGCAGGCCCGGGTATTTCCGCGCGCAGTGGAACAGGTAGTTCGCCAGGTTCCGGTGGGTGACGACGACCGCCTTCGGCCTGCCGGTGGAGCCCGAGGTGTAGATCAGATACGCCGGATGACGCGGATCCAGCGGCCGGATCCGGTCCGCGTCGGTGAGCGGCGCGCGATCCACGGCCACGGCCACGGGATCGTCGATCACCATCGTCTCCCGCCTGCCGGCCAGCACCTCACCGGCGGGCGACCCCGACAGCGCCGCGGAGGTGATCACCAGCGCCGGCCGGGCGTCGTCGAGCATGTACGAGACCCGCTCGGCCGGGTAGACCGGATCGATCGGCAGCCAGGCGGCACCGGTCTTGGTGATCGCCAGCACCGTGACCACCAGTTCCAGCGACCGGGGCAGCATCACCGCGACCAGGCCTTCGGGCGCGGCGCCCCGCTCGATGAGCCGGCGCGCCAGCTGATCGGCACGCGCGTCGAGTTCGGCGTAGGACAGCGACTGGTCCTCGAAGATCACCGCGGTCGCGTCCGGGGTGGCGGCGACCTGCGCGGCGAACGACTCCGGGAGCGTCCGGTCCGGCACCTCCACCGCGGTGTCGTTGCGCGCCAGCAGGTCTCGCTGTTCGGCGGCGGACAGGATCGGCACCGCCGGGAGCGGCGTCCCCGGCTCGGCGACCACGGCTTCGAGCACCCGCGTGAAGCGATCCAGCACGGCGACGGCCTGCTCGGTGGTGAACAGCGCGGGCTGGTGCTCCAGCCGCAGCCGCAGGACGTCGCCGGGGACGACCGCCAGCGCCAGCGGATAGTGGGTGGCATCGGCGGCGGTCATTCCCCGCACCCGCAACCGATCCGGCTCCGTGGCACCGGTCTCGTCGGGCCTGGGGTAGTTCTCGTAGACGACGAGCGTGTCGAACAACCGGCCCAGCCCGGCGGTCTGCTGGATGTCGGCGAGCCCGACGTGGTGATGGTCCAGCAACGCGATCTGCTCGTCCTGGATCTGCCGCACCAGTTCGGCGAAGGTCTGCTCCGGCCGCGTGCGGACCCGGACCGGGACGGTGTTGATGAACAGGCCGACCATGGTCTCGATCCCGGGCAGCTCGGCCGGTCGCCCGGACACCACCGCCCCGAACACCACGTCGTCGCGTCCGGTGGTCGCCCCCAGCACCAGGCCCCACACCGTCTGCAGCATCGTGCTGACCGTGACACCGCATTCGCGGGCCCGCGCGGCCAGCGCGGCGGCGAACTCCTCGTCCAGTTCGGCCCACATCTGCCCGGGCACCTGTACCGGCACCGGCCGGTCGTCCGCGACCAGGGTCGGTTCCGGCAGGCCCGCCAGCGCCTCACGCCACGCGGCGAGCGAAGCGTCCCGGTCGGTTTCGCCGACCCAGGCCAGGTAATCCCGGTACGGGGTGACCGGCGCCAGCGCGGACGGGACCGCGCCGTCGCGGTAGAGCGTGAGCAGTTCGTCCACCAGCAGTGGCGTCGACCAGCCGTCGAGCAGGATGTGATGGTTGGTCAGCACCAGCCGATGGCTGTCCTGCCCCAGGGCCACCACCGTGATCCGCATCAGCGGAGGCTTGGCCAGCTCGAACGGCCGTGCCCGCTCGGCCGCGGCCACCGCCGTCGCCTCGGCCGCCGGATCCGCCGACCCCGTCGCGTCCACAAAGGACACCGGGACCTCCACGGAACCCGGGATCACCTGGTAGGCGGGCCCGGTGGCGGCGTGCCGGAATCCGGCGCGCAGGTTCGGATGCCGGTCCACCAGCGCGCGCACCGATTTCCGCAGCAGCAGCATGTCCAGCGGACCGCTCAGGTCCAGCACCGCCTGCGCGGTGTAGACGTCGACCCCGTCACCGCCGTACCCGGCGTGGAACGCGAGCCCGTGTTGCAGCGGTGAAAGCGGCAGCACGTCGGCCACCCCGCCGGCGTCCGCGTATTCGGCTTCGAGCGCCTCGATCTCGGCCTGGTCCAAGGCGACGAGGGCGAAGTCGGACGCGGTGTGCCCGCCCGCGGCGGGATCGTCCGCCTGACGGGCCAGCCCGGCCAGCATGTCCAGCCAGTCCCCGGCCAGTCGTTCGACCTCGGCTTCGTCAAGCAGGTCTTCCCGCCATTCCAGCAGGAGCGTCAATTCGGGACCGTCCGGCGAATCCTGGACGATCGCGTTGACTTCGAGCGCGTGCGGCAGGCCCATTCCTGGTTCCTGCGCACTGCCGAGGTCGCCGACCGGCTGCCAGGCCCGCACGTCGTTCTTCTCGGCGGCGGCGAACCTGCCCAGGTAGTTGAACCCGATCTCCGGCGACGGCAATTCCGCCAGTACCGGACCCGTCACGTCGTTGAGATAGCGCAACAAGCCGTATCCGAGCCCGTCGCCGGGCACCGCCCGCGACTGCTCCTTGACCAGTTTCAGCAACTGTCCGGCCGCCGGGCCACCGGCGAGCACGTCGGCCAGATCGGTGTCCGCCACGGAAAGCCGTACCGGATGCGCGCTGGTGAACCAGCCGACCGTCCGGGACAGATCGGTCCCGGCGGCCGGGTGACGGCCGTGGCCTTCCACGTCCACCAGTACCGCGTCGCCACCGCGACGGCGGGTCACCGCGCCGGCCAGTCCCGCGAGCAGGACGTCGTTCACCCCGCAGTAGAAGACCTGCGGAGCCCGGCCGACCAGGAGCTGTGTGTCCGGTTTCGGCACCACCCACGACCGCGAGCGCACTTCGCCCGCCGGAGCCCGGCTCGCGGACGACCCGCGCTCCGCCGGACCGAGGATCGCTTTCCACGCGTCCAGTTCCGCGACCCGTTCCGCGGAGACCGCCTGCTCCTTCAGCAGGCTCGCCCACCGTTTGAACGAAAGGCCCACCGGCTCCAGCGACGGCGTCCGCCCCGCGGCCGCCGCCTCGCAGGCGGACTGCAGATCCGACAGCAGGATCCGCCAGGACACGCCGTCGACCGAAAGGTGATGGACGACCACCACCAGCCTGCCCACCCGATCCGGTCCGGCGTCGAGCCATACGACCTGCGCCATCACCCCCGCCGCCGGGTCCAGCCTGCCGACGGCCTCGCGTGCCGCGTCCTCGGCGGCCTCCTCCGGCGAACGGCCGTCGAGCCCGGCCCGGGTGACCCATCCGGCCGCGTCCACCGCCCCGCGCTCGCCGACCACCAGCCGCCGTCCGCGCGCGTCTTCGACGACACGGGCCCGCAGCATGTCGTGCGTGCCCACCACGGCCGAGAATCCCGCCGCCACAGCCTTCTCCGTCAGGCCCGGAGGTGTCCCGACCACCATCCACTGCGCGAATCCGGGGCCGGTGACACCGTCGCCCAGCAGCGACATCACCGGCGTCCAGGCGACGTCGCCGGCACCGTCGGGCTTCGGGGACGGAGCCTGTTCCGGCGGCGAAGACACCTCCGCCAGTTGCGCGATGCGCTCCGGTGTCTTCCCGTCGAAGACGTCCGCCGCGGTGAACGTCAATCCCGAACGCCGCGCCCGCGCCGCGAGCTGCATCGAGAGGATGGAGTCGCCGCCGAGGTCGAAGAAGCTGTCGTCAACCCCGGCATGGTCCAGCCCGAGCACGCCGGCGAACAGCTCGCACAGCACCCGTTCGGTCTCGGTGGCGGGCTCCCTGGCGGGCGTCCCGGTGGCGAAATCGGGGTCGGGCAGCGCGCGCCGGTCGATCTTCCCGTGCGCCGTCAGCGGCAGGACGTCCAGCGCCACCACCGCCGCGGGCACCATGTACTGGGGCATCCGGGACGCGAGATGCGCCCGCACCGCCTGTGTGTCGATGTCGCCCGGCGTCACATAGGCGATCAGCCGGTCTTCGCGGACGGTCACGGTGGCCTGGGTGATGCCCGGGTACGCGGACAACGCGAACTCGATCTCGCGCGGTTCGACCCGGAAGCCGCGGATCTTGACCTGGTCGTCGGCACGTCCGGCGGACACCAGTTCGCCCTGGTCGGTCCAGTACGCCAGGTCGCCGGTCCGGTACATCCGCTCCCCGGGGGTGAACGGATCGGCGACGAACCGCTCGGCCGTCAGCGCCGGGCGGCCCAGATATCCGCGCGCCACCCCGATACCCGCCAGATACAGCTCACCGGTGATACCGGGCGGCAACGGCCGCAGGAACGAGTCCAGCAGATAGCCGCGCACTCCCGGGACCGGCCCGCCGAACGGGATCGGGTGCTGGCCCGGCGACAACGGCATGCTCATGGTCGCGCAGATCGTGGTCTCGGTCGGGCCGTAGGCGTTGATCATCCGGTGGTTCGCGGACATCCGGTCCACCAGTCCCGGCGGGCAGAGCTCCCCCGCCGCGACCACGGTGTCCACCCGGTCCGGCAGCACGTCGACCGTGCCCAGCACCGACGGCGGCGCCTTCACCTGCGTGATGTCCCACCGGGCCAGCGTTTCGGACATCGCCATCCGCGGCGGCAGCTCCCGCTCCGGCGGCACCACCAGGGTGGCTCCCGACAGCAGCGCCATCATCACCTCGGACACGATGGTGTCGAAGCCGAGCGCCGCGAACTGCAGTACCCGTGACGACGGGGTCACGGCGAACCGTTCGATATGCGCCAGTGCCAGGTTCCCCAGCCCGGTATGGGTGACGACGACACCCTTCGGAGTGCCCGTCGATCCCGACGTGTAGATCACGTACGCGGCACTGCGCGGATCCACCTTCGGCAGTTCTTCCTCCGACGCCGCCGGCAGCCCGGTCTCGTCGATCACCAGCAGCCGGTCTTCGTACGCGGCGGGCACGGCACCCCGGGTCGACGCCGCGCACACCACCAGCATCGGATCCGCGCTGCGGAAGATCGTTTCCTTGCGCTCTTCCGGATACGCCGGGTCCACCGGCACGAACGTGCCACCCGCGAGCAGGACGCCCAGCATGCCGACGGTCCACCACGACGACCGTCCCACCACCAGGCCGACCCGGGACTCGGAGCCGACGCCGTTGGCGCGCAACACGGCGGCGAAGCGCACCGACCGGTCCCACAACCGCGCGTAGGTCAGTTCACCGTCGCCGTCCACCAGCGCCACGCCGTCGGGCCGCCGGGCGGCCATCCGTCCCACCAGCGTGTGCAGCGGTTCCCCCGCCACCAGCGGCGGCCGCCAGCCGCGTGCTTCGGCCGTGCCGATCCCGATCCGCCCCACCAGGCCGGCGGGATCGGCGACCACGGCGCCGATGGCACCGACGAACCACTCCAGCAGCGAGTCGGCGACGACGTCCGGGACCTGGCCCTGCCAGTAGCCGAGCTGGATCTTGAATCCGTCACCGGGGGTGATGCCGATGGTCAGCGGATAGTGGGTGCCTTCGATCGTGCGCAGATACTTGTACCGGCCGGCGTACTCCCGCGGATAGTTCTCGATCACCAGCAGCGTGTCGAAGGTCGCGCCGGGTCCGGCCGCCTTCTGGATCTCCGGCAGGCCGAGGTGCTGATGCGGCATGAGGGCCATCTGACGGCCGTACAGCCCGGTGAGCATGTCCATGACCGGTTGCCCGCCGTCCAGGGTCACGCGGACCGGCATCGCGCTCATCAGCAGGCCCGGCATCGACTCGATGCCCTGGAGTTCCGCGGGGCGGGTCGCGACCATGGTGCCGAACACCACGTCGGTCCGCCGCGTGAGCCGCGACAGCACCATCGCCCACGCGGCGTGCACCACCGTGCTCGGGGTCAGCCCGTGCTCGCGGGTGAACGCCAGCAGATCGGCGTGCAAGGCGGGCGGCAGGTGGGTGACGCGGTAGTCGTAGTCCGTCGCGGCCGACGCCGACGCGATCAGCGCGGGCTCTTCGAGGCCGGACAGCTCCGTCCGCCAGGCCTCGCGTGCCGCGTCCTTGTCCTGCCGGTCCAGCCAGGCCAGGTAGTCGCGGTAGCCGGCGCCGTCCCGCCGTTCCGGCAGCCGCCCGCCGGGCTCGTACGCCTCGAAGGCCTCGTTGAGGATGACCGCCACCGACCAGCCGTCGACCAGGATGTGGTGGATGACGACCAGCAGCCGGTGCCGGTCCTCGCCGACCCGCACGAGCACCAGCCGGATCAGCGGCGCGGTGGCGAGGTCGAACCGATCCGCCTGCTCCTGCGTCGCCAGGGCTTCGAAGGCGGCGTCGACGTCGTCGGCGCCGGTCAGGTCCACCGTCCGCCACGGCACCGTGACGTCCCCGTGGACGGCCTGCACCGTCTTGCCCGATTCGAGCCGGTGGAAGGTCAGCCGGAGTTCCGCGTGCCGCCGGACGACGGTGTCCCACGCGGCCCGCAGCCGGGTCTCGTCCAGTTCGCCGGTCAGCTCCAGGATCACCTGCACCTGGTAGATGTCGGGGCCCTGGTCGTCGAGGATCGATTCGAAGAGCAGCCCCTCCTGCAGCGGGGCCAGCGGCCAGATCTCGTCGGCGCCCGGAGCGGCGAGCGCCAGCTCCGCCTCTTCCGCCTCGGTCAGGCTGATCAGGGCGTCGTCGCCGGACCGGCCGGCGGGCAGGTCCCGCGCCACGGCGGCGAGCCGGGCGGGAGTCGTCTCCTCGAAGATCTGGACCGGCGTCAGCAGCAGGCCCGCCTTGGCCGCGCGGGCCGCCAGGCGCATCGCGAGGATCGAATCCCCGCCCAGTTCGAAGAATCCGTCGTCGACACCGGCGCGGTCGATCCGCAGCACCTCGGCGAAAAGTCCACAAAGGACACGCTCGGCCTCGGTGGCGGGCTCCCGTCCCGTGGCGCTCGCCGTGAACTCGGGTGCGGGCAGCGCCGCCCTGTCCACCTTGCCGTTGCCGGTCAGCGGCAACGCGTCCAGTACGAGCACGGCGACCGGGACCAGGTACTCCGGCAGCACCGCGCGGAGCCGTTCGCGGACGAGAGCGGGATCCACGTCCCCGCCCGCCACCACATAGCCGATGAGCCGTCCGTCGATCGCCGCCACCACGGCGTCCTGGACGTCCGGCTGGGCGATGAGCGCGGCCTCGATCTCGCCGGGTTCGATCCGGAACCCGCGCACCTTCACCTGGTTGTCGGCCCGGCCCGCGAACAGCAGCTCGCCCTCGGCGGTCCACCGGGCGAGGTCACCCGTCCAGTACATCCGCCGTCCCGGCGCGGACGGATCGGCCACGAACCGTTCCGCCGTCAGCCCGGCCCTGCCGAAGTAACCCTCCGCCAGGCTTCCGGAGAGATACAGGTCGCCGACCACACCCGGCCCGACGGGCCGCAGCGACTCGTCGAGCACCTGGACCGCGCGGCCGGCCAGCGGACGTCCGATCGGCAGCACCGGCCCCAGCACGTCACCCGGCTCCAGCAGGAACCACGTCGCGCACATCGTCGCTTCGGTCGGGCCGTACATATGCCGCACCCGCGCGCGAGGACAGGCTTCCCGCACCCGCTCCACCGCGTGCACGGGTACCACGTCGCCACCGGTCAGCACCTCGCGGAAACCCGCGAACGATTCCGGCGATTCCTCCGCCACCGCACGGAAACTCCCCGCGGTCAGGTACGCCCGCGTCACTCCCGCGGCGGCCGCTTCCCGCAGGCGCCGGGCGTCCATCACGCCCGGTTCGGCGATCACCACCCGGGCACCCGACGCCAGCGGCGTCCAGATCTCGAACAGGGAAGCGTCGAAGGCGTGCGGCGAGTGCATGAGCACCGCTTCGCCCGGCTCCATCTCCCAGCCGGGATCCCGCACCAGCTCCGCGACGCGGCGATGCGCGATCGCCACCCCCTTCGGTTTGCCCGTCGAACCGGACGTGTACATGACGAACGCCAGGTCTTCCGCGAGCGCCGCGGCCACCGCCGCGCCGGACGCGTCCTCGTCCGTGGCGTCCGCTTCGAGGTACCCGACGCCTTCGGGCACGGCGTCGCGCGTCGCGGCCGAGCACACCACCAGCGCGGCCGCCGAGTCCGAAACCATGAATTCCACCCGCGGCGCGGGATAGGCGGCGTCCACCGGGACGTAGGTCGCCCCGGCCCGCCACACGGCGAGCAACGCCACCACCAGATCCGCCGACCGGCCCATCATCACCGCGACCCGGTCGCCACGGCGGATCCCCCGCCCGGCGAGCCGCCCGGCCAACCGGCCGACGGCGGCGTCGAGTTCCCGGTACGTCAGGACCCGGTCACCGTCGACCACGGCCACCGCTCCGGGCGCCCGGCTCGCGTGCGCGGTGAAGAGGTCCAGCACCGTCGGGGTGGAATTCATCGTCATCCTCCGAAACCCATGTATTGGATCGCCGGCTCGGGCTCTTCCTCTTCGGCTTCTTCGATTTCCGGTTTGGGCGCGTCGCGGTCCGGGTTGGCGAACTGCGTGCGGTAGAGCTCCGCGTAGAGACCGTTCCCGGCCAGCAGTTCGTCGTGCGTCCCGCGCTCACGGACCCCGCCGCCGTCGATCACGAGGATCTGGTCGGCCTCACGGATCGTGGACAGCCGGTGCGCGATCACGATCGAGGTCCGGTTGCTCAGCGCGGTCTTGAGCGCCCGCTGGACGGCGGCCTCCGATTCGGAGTCCAGATGAGCGGTGGCTTCGTCGAGCACGACGATCGACGGCGCCTTCAGCAGCAGCCTGGCGATGGACAGCCGCTGCTTCTCCCCGCCCGACATGCGGTAGCCGCGGTCACCGGAGACGGTGTCCAACCCGAGGGGAAGGGATTCGATCAGATCCCAGATCTGGGCGCCCTTGCAGGCTTCGATCAGTTCTTCCTCGGTGGCGGTCGGACGGGCGTAGAGCAGGTTCTCCCGGATGGTGTCGTGGAAGAGATACGCGTCCTGGCTGACCACCCCGACCGTGTCGCGGAGCGAGTCGAAGGTGAGGTCCCGCAGATCGTGTCCGCCGACCCGAACGGTCCCGGAGTTCGGGTCGTACAGCCGGGACACCAGGTGGGTGATGGTGCTCTTCCCCGCGCCGGACGGGCCGACGAGCGCGGTGAGGGTTCCGGCCGGGACCTGGAAGCTCACGTCGCGCAGGACGTCCGGCGACACTTCGCCGCGTTCGCGTTCGGTCCGCAGGTGTTCCAGCGACGCCAGCGAGACCTCGTCCGCGGTGGGATAGCGGAACCGCACGTTCTCGAACCGGATGTCCGGCGCCACGCCCTTTTCGAGCTCGACGGCGTCGGGACGTTCCTGGATCAGCGGCTTCAGGTCGAGCAGCTCGAAGACGCGGGAGAAGCTCACCACCACGGTCTGCGCGAGCTCCTGCATACCGGACAGCTGCGTGATCGGCCCGAACAGCCGCGAAAGCAGGGTGGCGATCGCGACCAGCGTGCCGAGCTGGAACGCGCCGGCGAGCACGAGTTCGCCACCGATCCCGTAGACGAGCGCCGTGGCGAGCGAGGCCATCAGCGCCATCATCACGAAGGCCATCCGGCCCCAGACGGAAAGGCTCACGCCGATCTCGCGGATCCGGCCGGAACGCTCCTTGAATTCGGCCATCTCGTCGGCCGGGCGGCCGAAAAGCTTGGAAAGCATGGCGCCCTGCACGTTGAACCGCTCCTGCAGCAGCCCGCCGAGGCCGGTGTTCGCGTCCATCTGCGCCACACTGCGCTTCTGGATCACCCGGCCCACGCGGATCCAGGGCACGAGGAAGATCGGGATCAGCACCAGCGTGATGAGGGCGACGAGCCACGAAAGGTAGATCAGCTCGACCAGCACCACCACGACCATGACCACACCGGTGGCCGCCATCAGCAAACCGGTGAAATGCTGCTGGGCCATGATCAGTTCCGAATGCAGCCGCCCGACCAGGATCCCGGTCTGGGTGCGGGTGAAGAACGCGATCGGCAGCTGCCGGACATGGGCCAGCGCCTCGACCCGGAGGTCGTAGGTGATCCCCTCGCCGATCTTCCCGGAGATGTAGCCCGACACCAGCGCCAGCCCCGCGGCCACCACGGCCAGCGCGGCGGTGAGGCAGGCCATCAGGATCACGACCCCGGAATCGTTCTTGACGATGCCCTCGTCGATGAGTTCCCTCAGCAGCAAGGGAGTCGCGACGACGATCGCCGCCTCCAAGGCCGCGACCAGAACGAAGAGCGCCACCTTGCCGATATGCGGGCGGAAATAGGTGAACACCCGCCGCAACGTTCCCTTGTGGACCTTGGTGACCCAGGGATCGGGATCGTCATCGCTCTTGTCCACCCCCCCGAATCGCAACACCACGTCCATTCGGTCACCTCTCTCATGAACCAAGTCGGCGAGCCCAATCGTGCTGAATCGAGTCGATGTCCACGAGTCGGCCAAGCGATCGTTTTCCGCACTTGGACGCGTTTTACCCCGGGGCCTGACGATTCGCGGGAATCCGGGCGTGGCCTTCGACGCCGCGCCACAGCAGATCCGTCACCTCGGCGAGGTCGCCGGAGCGCAACGCCGAGGCCGCCACCGCGAGCTCGTCCGAGATCCGGTCGAGCAGCTCGGCGACCGCGACGGCGTTCCCGGCGAGAATCCGTTGCCACAGCACGGGGTTCCCGGCGGCGATCCGGGTCACGTCCCGCAGGCCCTGCCCGGAGAGGCTCAGTGCGACGTCGCCGCCCGCCGCCAGGCTCGCCGCCACGGCGGACGCCACCACGTGGGGAGCGTGCGACACCAGCGCCACCGCCGAGTCGTGCTCGTCCGCGGCGACGGTGACCGCTTTCGCCCCGCACAACGACACCAGTTCCCGCACCAGCCGGACGGCGTCCGCGCCCGTTCCGGGGCCGGGGCAGAGCGCCCACGGGCGGCCCGAGAACAGATCGGCGCGGGCCGCGGCGGGACCGGATCGCTCGCGCCCGGCGAGCGGGTGACCCGGCACGTAGGAGACCTGGTCGCAGCCGAGCCGCTCGGCGTCGGCGATCGGCCCGGCCTTGACGCTGGCGACATCGGTGTACGCCCGCGCGACTTCCTGTTTCTGCAGTTCCGCCAGCCGTTCCCCCACCAGATGCGGCGGGACGGCGATCACCGCGAGGTCGACCTCCCCGCCGGTCCATTCCCGGCCGGCGCCGAGTTCCCGCGCCAGCCGGGCGGCCTCCGCGTCGACGTCCGAAAGGTGGACCTCCACGTCCGTCTCCCGCAGGGCCAGCGCGACAGAGGTGCCGATCAGGCCCGTGCCGACGACGAGCGCTCTTTCGATGGTCACCTTCTTTTCTTATGCCGCACACCTGCCGATGTCGAGCCCTGGACCTGGGCACCGCGGCCGCGACCGTCCACTGAGGACACGGGGTGTCCAAGCGCGGGAATGGACACCGGCGTGGCCGGACAGCACGAAGGGGACTTTCCCGCGCACCGCACGGGAAAGTCCCCTTCGTGCCAAGTCACCGCGTTACGCGATCACTCCCGCGGCGAGATCGGTGGCGCGGTTCTCCAGATGATCCGCGAATCCCGCCCAGACCCGGGCGTGATCCCTGGCGAACCCGGCGACCACGCCGTACAGATGCGGTGGCACGCCGTGCAGGATCCGCTCCCACTCCTGCCCGTCGATGGAATGCATGGTGAGCATGCGCAACAGGATCCGGCCCACCTCGCTCAACCGCAGGGTGGGATCCGCCTTGAGCTTTTCCAATACGGCGAGACGTTCCCGGTCCAGCGAGTGGCCGAGGTCCGGCTCGGTCAGGTTCAGCGGATGCTGTTTGGTGCGGAGCCTCCTGCTTCCGTTCGGGGTCGGGCTCTCGCCGCGCTCCAGCCTGCCCCGTACGTCCCGGACCGTCTCCGGGGAGATCCCGACCTGTTTGGCGACCTGCCGGAGCGAGAGACCGGGGTCGTTGCGGATGAGGTCGGCGGCTTGCCGCCGACGCTCCGAACTGTCCACCGGGCGGATCCGCCCGTCCCGGCCGATCCTGGCCTCGTTCCCGTTCTCCCCACCACGTTTGCGAAGGTCCGCCACCGTGCCGGCGGAGATGCCGGTCGCCGAAGCCACCCGCCGGTCGGACCATTGCGGATGCGTCCCGATGATCTGGACCGCCGCTCGTTTGCGATCGGCCAGCGAAAGCGGCAGCCCGTGCCGGATGTTGGCCTCCACGGCCAGCACGAAGGCGTCCGATTCGGTACCGTCGATGAACCTCGCCTGAATTCTGGTGTCGCCTCTGACTTGCGCCGCCCTGAGCCTGTGCAGGCCGTCGACCACCCGCATCGTCGGTCTGTGCACGAGAATGGGCGGTAGCTCCCATTCTGCCGACAGCAATGTCTCGACGTGGTCCGGATCCTCGCCCGAAGTTCGCGGCGAGCACACGGACGACAGTCTCGACAGCTCGACTTCGACGACCGGGAGAGCGGACAGGTCAACTCTCGTCGGATCCACCTAGCCCCCATTGAATCTGTTATTCGTCAACTTTGGTACATGACATGGAATCCACCGTCCAACTGCTTGGCTTCGGTGGTTGGACACCACGATCCCGTCCGGCACGGGTCTGGCCGCGCGGAGGGCGTCCTCGACGGTGAGGACTACTGGAACGCCGCCTGCGGACCCGCCTGGGCGGGCGGTCTCCGTGTTTTCCCGGATGACCGGTGGCAGCGTGCACTTCGACGAACCATCGGGGCGGCAGGACGTATCCTGCTTTCGCCCCGAACAAAGCCTTCCTCGACCTTCGCCCAGCGACTTCAGTCCGGCAAGGGCCGCACCCGGTCAGCCCGAAGAGGCCGGTATCCGACGCGAAGCGAGGATCTCGGAAATTTCATCCCTTGTTCCGGGAAGCGATTCGGGTCAGTGGTTCATCGGCCGGAATCTTTGACTGCATCGCAAGACTCGGTCGCCCCCCCTCGGTCCCCAGCAAGTGCGCGGCCCTGTCGACCCCAGCGGGCCTCACACCACTTCAGCATGGCACGGCAAAACACTGTCGGCAATTGACGAACAGCGTAATCCGCAGTGAAGAGAACGCTCAAGATCACTATTCGAAACTTCGGCCGCGGTATTGACTCGCTCGCCGAGTGCGCGTAGCGCTACCGCGCACACGCTGGTCACAGACCTGCGGGTCGAACCCTTCCCGAGACCGGTTAGCCCATTCGCGTGATCTTGCATTCCGACGTTGGATGATCACCGCCCCCACCCGCCGGTGTGCCGTCCTCCGGCACTTATTCACACGAACGGTCGAGCCGGGCTCACCCGGCTGCCGATCCCGGACCACACGGCCCATTCCGGTTCGCGCCATCGCGGCGGTTCGCGCGCGGAATTGCGCGACCGGGCGGCACGGGTTCGGGATCACTCCGGCGAAGCCGCCGGGAGCAAAGCGGCGGGTGCCAAGGTGGGCGCACCCGTTCCCCGAGCGCGAACCTGTCAGATGACAGAAATGCCGCGGGTGCCCTCAGTGGCACCCGCGGCATCTCCGTCGTCCGACCGGGCGGACACCGGTCTCTTCACCCGTCGCTACTCGATGGGGAAATCGAAATAGGTGTCCGGGTAAGGCTCGTCCTTCAGGCTGTAATGCCACCACTCGCACTCGTACGAGCTGAAGCCCGAGCCCTCCATCACCGCGCAGAGGTGCGCGCGGTTCTTCGCGGCCTCTTCCGGCACGCCCTCCGCACCGTGATGCGAGACGACGTCCATCAGGTCGTGGTCACCGCCCATGTCGGCGAGCTCACCGGTGTCGAGGTGGTAGAGCGTCAGATCCACCGTGCTGCCCCGGCTGTGCCCGGACTTGGTGGCCACATAGCCCTGTTCGAACATCTGGGGCCGCTCGATGTTCGGGTAGTGCCTCGACTTCTTCCGGCCGTCTTCGGGCTCTTCCGCCCAGCGCATGAAGCGGTCCACGGCGCGCTGCGGGCGGTACCCGTCCCAAAGGAGCAGACCGAAACCGAGCTCCGCCGCCTTGTCCCGTGCCTTCTCCAGCGCCGCGCAGAACGCGCGCGTGCCGACGATACGGTTCACCAGGTAGCCGTCCACCGGCTTGCCGGTGAAGTTGTCCCACGTGGCGTACTTTGCGTCCCAGCGGATTCCGGGGACGACCTCGTCTACGAAGACGAAATCATCCTTCATTCGTCACGGCCCGCCAGCGTCAGGTTCACCAGCCGGTCGATCACGTCGCCGAGCGAGAGGCCGGCGGCGTTCATCATCCGCGGGTAGCGGCTGTACGAGGTCAGGCCGGGCAGGGTGTTGACCTCGTTGAGCACGACACTGCCGTCCTCCTTGAGGAACAGGTCCACCCGCGCGAGCCCGCGGCAGCCCAGCGCGCGGTAGATGACCTTGGCCGTCTCCTGGACGAGGTCGCGCGAGGCGTCCGGGATGTCGGCCGGGACGATGAAGCTCGAGTTCTCGGAGCCGGTCTCGGGGCTCTTCTCCTGGTGGATCTTGAAGAAGCCGTGGGTCAGCGCGACCCGGTCGACCTCGCCCGCGAACAGGTCCTCGTCGTCGCCGAGGATCGAGCAGCCGATCTCGCTGCCGATGACGGCCTCTTCGATCAGGATCTTCGCGTCGTACTGGCGCGCCTCGGCCAGCGCGGCGGGCAGCTCTTCCTTCGAGGAGACCTTGCTGACGCCGAACGACGAGCCGGAGCGGGCGGGCTTCACGAAGACCGGGTAGTTCAGCTGGTCCGGGTCGACGTCGTTGTCCGGCGTGACGACGTGGAAGGTCGGCGTCGCGATCCCCGCGCCGCGGACGACGGAATAGGTGAGGGACTTGTCGATGCACATGACCGAGCTCGGGACGTCGCAGCCGACGTAGGGGACGCCGGAGATCTCCAGCAGGCCCTGCATCGCGCCGTCTTCGCCGAACTTGCCGTGCAGCACCGGCAGCACCACGTCGAGGGCGATCGTCTCGTACTTGCCCTCGTCGAGGACGAGCAGACCGTGCACGCCGCGGTCCGGCGACAGGACGGCCGGGCGGACGTCGCCGTTCTCCCAATCCTCGGCGGGCCCGTCGCAGAGCATCCAGGAACCGCTCTGGGTGATCCCGATGTAGTACGGCTCGTACTTCTCGAGGTCGAGGTTCTTCTGGACCTCGCGCGCAGATTTGATGGAGATAGGATGTTCTTCGGAAAGCCCGCCGAACAGAATTCCGATTTTCAGCCTACCCATACTACTTCCCGCTTTCGAATTGGAGACAATTGATGATGGAGTTTTCAACAGTGTCACTCAGTGCGTGGTCCGTGTAATAGGCGGTATGCGGACTGATGAGCACGTTCGGCAGCTTTTCCAGCCGCAGCAACGTTTCGCTCTCGAGCGGCTTGTTCCGGCAGTCGGCGTAGAAGATCCCTTCCTCTCCTTCGACGACGTCCAATGCCGCTCCGCCCAGTTTGCCGTCCTCCAGCGCCGAAATGAGGGCTTCGGTTTCGATGAGCGGGCCACGTCCGGTGTTGATGATGTACGCGCCGTCCTTCATCCGCTCGATGTTCTTCCGGTCGAGAAGATGATAGGTATCCGTATTGAGCGGCACATGGAGCGTCACGATGTCGCTCTGCTCGAGCAATTCGTCGAGCGTGACGTAATCGGCCGAGGCGGTCAGCAGCGTGTCGTAAGCGAGCACCCGGCAGCCGAAACCACGCAGCCGGTCCAGCACCGCGACGCCGATCCGCCCTGTTCCGACCACTCCGACGGTCAGATCGCGCAGCTCTTTCCCGCGCACCTCGTTCAGCCGGTAGTCGTGGACCTCGGTGCGGCGGATGATGGACTTGGCGTCGCGCACCGCCATCAGCATCAGCATCAGCGTGAAGTCGGCGACGCTGTCGGGCGAGTAGGCGACATTGCCCACGGTGATACCGACGCTCGCCGCGTATTCCACATCGATGTGGTTGAAGCCGATGCTCCGGGTGGAGATGTATTCGACGCCCGCTTTTCCGAGCGCGCGAAGAATGGAATTCGTGACCTTGGTCTTGTGGCCGATACTGATGCAGCGGTTTCCGGAGACCAGCCCGATATTGGCCTCGGATACCGGCTCGTCCACAATGGTCGGCATGATGCCGAAACGAGGTGCCATCTCCCGGAACAAGGCGGCCTCGTCCGATCCGCAACCATAAATCGTGATTCCCCTCGCCAAGACGGCCGAGGAGGACGCGGACGCCGGCGATCCGGTGCGGAGGGCAGCTGATCGCGCTGGTTCGCTGTTGGTCATGCCCGACATTGTAGGCAGCGCGTTGTTGCCGCTTCTTATGGGGTTTTCGATGCCCCGACAATAAGTTACCAACTGGTAGCGCCGAGTGCATGTCGTTGACGCTCACCTGCGCCGCACGGCTCTATCGTAGATCTTGCCCGCCGCCCCCCGGGGTCGAAACCGCACCGTGACCGATGCCACAAAGCCATCCGGACACGAGGTCCGCGAGGTGTTCCGGAGCGTCCCTGGCCACGAGATGACCCGCCGCCGGGACGCGGACGACGGCGACCCGGCGGTTGGCCGCGCGCAGACGGCCCACATCGGCGTCGCGGAGCGGCGATCCCCGGCCACCGTGCACCACCAGGATGGGCAGGTCCACGGCCCCGGCCGTGGCGAACAGGGCGGGGCCCGAGCCGAGGACGTCGTCCACCAGGCGGGTGTAGCGGCCGCCGAGGCCGTGGAAGTCGAGCCACGAGCGCGCCCTGCCCGGTTCGAGGTCGGGTACGACGTCGACGAGCACGAGCCCGGACGCGCGCGCCGCGACGGCGGGATCCGCGAGCGCCGCGATGGCGGCCAGGCCGCCGACCGAGGCGCCGACGAGGACGACCGGCGCGGGCAGGCTCGCGATCATCCCGCCCACGTCGTCGGCCAGTGCCCGGAGCGTGGTCGCCCGGCCGGAGCTGTCCCCGTGTCCGCGCAGGTCGAAGGCCACCGACCGGAAGCCGTGCCGGGCCAGCACCGCGGCGACCGGCGCCCAGACCTCGCGACGCTCCCCGCCCGCGTGAAGCAACAGGACCGTCGGGCCGTCACCGGTCACCGTGCCCCGCAGGATGACTTCGCCCAGGTCGAGGCTGATTTCGGTGCTCATGGCCTCCCCCTTACCTTGAACTGTCAAGGTAGCGCGGATACCTTGAGCCATCAAGGTACGATCCGGTCGTGACCACCTCCCGGGCCCGACGGACCCCCGAAGAGGCCAGGCGGCTGATCCTCGACGCTGCCGCCGCCCTGCTCGGCGAGTCCGGTGTCGCCGCCGTCCAGATGCGCGCCGTGGCCGCGCGGGTCGGCATGACCGACGCCGGCGTCGCCCATCACTTCGGCAACCGCGAGAAACTGCTCGCCGAACTCCTCCGGCACGGCGGCCGCCGTCTCCGGGACGCGCTCCGGGGCCTTCTCACCACCTGGCTGGACCACGACGCCGACCTGCTCGGGCTCGTCGAGGCCCTCCACACGCTGTACCGGGACGGCTACGGCGAGCTCGCGGTGGCGCTGCACGCGGCGGGCTGGCGCGACCCGGGCAGTGGGATGCTCGACCCGGTCGTCGACGCCCTCCACCGGCTCCGGCCACCCGCCGCTTCACTCGACGACACGCGGCTCGCCGTCGCGGCCCTGCATCAGGCGATGGCCACGGAGGCCCTGTACGGGAGCGATTTCCGGCGCAGCGCCGGGCTCACCGGCGCCGCCGCGGAGGATTCGTCCGCGCAGGTGCGCTGGTGGGCGCGCCAGCTCCACCTCGCGCTCGGGCTCAAGCCCGCCTCGTGAGTGGCAAGGACGGTTAGAACCGTCCTTGCCACTCACGAGGACGGAGCGTCAGCGAATGCCCTGCGCGATGCGTTCGCCGAGGCCTTCGACGTCGCCGAGCGCTGCTCGCAGCTCGGCGGCGTACTCTTCGGCTCCGGCCCGCAGGCCCCGCTCGACGACGTCCACGGCGTCGAACGTCTCGACGTCCCCACCGCTCAGCGCGGCGACGGATTCCTTGACGAGGGCGCCGAGCAGCAGTTCTTCGGGAACCCCCGGCACCCCTTCCAGCGGCCAGACGAGATCGTCGAGCACACTTTGCCCGCCGACTTCGCGGACCAGGCCCGCCGCGGTGATCCCCGGCACCCGGAAACCCTCCGGCAGCACCGCGCGGACGCTCAGGTTGTGCGAAAGCCAGTACAGCAGCTGCGCGTTCACTTCCAGCTTGACCGGCTTCGGCGTCAGCCACAGCGTGAGGTTCACGTAGTACTCGGTGAGGCGATCGAGCACCTCGCCGCCCTTTTCGAAACCCCACAGATTGATGTCGAAATAGTGGTGCCAAGTGGCATCGGCGACGATTCGCCCGACCCCGGCGGCCGCACCGTCGTACACACAGGACACGCCGTAGACCTGACCGTTGCGCTTGTCGGTGCCCTGCGCGACGATTTCGGGCTTCGGCTGCCCCGATCGCCCGGACGGCCAGACATCCGCCGGGAATTGCGCCGGAATGACCAGCTGTCCCTCGTGCATGTGGTCCGGGAAAACGGTGATCGGCCCCCGCCTGCCCTGGAACAACGCGTGCGGTCTGCCGAACCGCTTCCGCAGGATCAGCTCCTGCGGATACGGGTCGAGGTCGTTCGGGATCGGATTGTCGATGTCACTGCCCCACGGATCCGGCTGGTGGGTGTTGTGGCTGAACTCGATACTCGCGTCCGGCCGGTCGTTCCACACCCGCAGCTCACCCGCGCGCGGGACCCGGTGCCCCAGCGCCCGGCCCAGGTTCAGGTAGTCGGGCAGCGACGGATCCGCTCCCGGCGGACGCGGATTCGAGTGGTCGCCGCAGATGAGCACGCCACCACCGGCGTCCATCCACGTCCGCAGCGCGGCGACCTCCGCGTCCACGAGCTCGTTTTCCGGCTCTCCCGGCATATTGGACTGCAGGATGCCGAAGAACCACACCTGCTCGTATCGGCCGAGCACTTCAGACGTGAGTTTGTTGGCGGCGTGCCCGCCTTCGTGCCGGTTGATCAAATCGATCTCGAACTCGGCGAAGAAAGGCTGGTTCCCCAAGAGCAGATCGCGGACGATTCCCAAAGAGAAGCCGCCGTTCCCCGAGAAACCGACGACATCGGTGTAGAACAGAATTCTGATCTTCGGCTTGGCGAGCGGGCTGACTTGATCAGCGACGAGACGCGCGTCGAACATCGGTATTTCCCCCTTGCTTGAAGCGCCATGCCGTCCTCCCCGGCGGCGCCCTCCCTTCCACGTATACCGGAACTTCCGGTGATCGTGCAGCCGCGACGGCCCGCCGAGGAATTCGCGGTGATCAAGAACGGAATCGAACGAAATCCTTTTCCGGAGCCGTGATCGGCCACCCTCGAAACCGCCCCGAAGTGGTTGCGCGAAGATGCTTGGATGGGTTACCGGACCTGGATGCGGTACTTCACACCGTCCGCCGTGCACCGACGGCTGGGCCTGGTGTGCCTCGGGGTCGGGCTGCAGCACGGCGTCCTGCCCGCCGTGGGGCCGCGCGTACTCGACCATTACGTGGCCGTGGTGGTGTCCAAGGGGCGCGGCTGGTTCGCCGTGACCGGCGGGGAACGGCAGGAGGTCGTCGCGCCCGCGCTGCTGTGGCTCGTCCCCGGGGTGGGGCACCATTACGCGCCCGATCCCGCGCACGGCTGGGAAGAATGTTTCGTCGACTTCGACGGCGGCGCCGTGGACGCCTACGTCGAACTCGGTTACGTCACGCCCGGGACGCCGGTGGTGCCGCTGGGCGACGTCGAAGCCGTGCGCGACATCGTGAGCCGGATCGTGCGCTGCGCGCGAGGCGGCAGTCCGCTGGCCCAGGTCGAGGCCTCGGCGGCGGTGCATCATCTGCTGGTGGCGTTGCGACGGGCCGCCGACAGCACCCCCGACGACGGATCGCTGCTGGAGGCGCTGGCGCGGGACGCCCTGCTGCCGATCAGTGTCGCGGAGATCGCGGCCCGCCGCGGCATGACACTGCCCGAACTGCGCGCCGCCGTGCGCCGGAGCACCGAGACCGGGCTGAAGGACCATCTGCTGACCCTCCGCCTCAACCGCGCCAAGGAACTCCTCGCCACCACCCGGACGCCGGTGCAGGAAGTGGCGCAGGCGATCGGCTACGAGGACGCCGCCTACTTCAGCAGGCTCTTCACCCGCCGGGTCGGCATCTCTCCCGCGCGTTTCCGCGGGTCGCGCGTCCAGGCCGTCCCCGGCGGCTGGAGTTCACGTGTTCCCCCGGCCGACGACCCGCCGTTGGTACCCGACTGACCCCTTGGACTTCCGTACCGCACCGCTTGGACTTTCCGCGCGATAAGTGCACGGCCAACGCTTGAAGATGACTGAAAGCGTTGACTTACGCGCAATAACGTTCATAACATCGGCGACCGCCCCGCCAACTGTGGTGCGGGTCACCCTTGGGAGAGAGTCAATGCGGACCCTGCCTCTTCTCGGCGCCGCGGCGTTGGCCGTGGCGGCGACCACGGTGGTACCGGTGTCGTCCGACGCCGCGCCGCCGGACGCGACGTACACCATCACGGTCGATGCCAAGAAGTCGTTCAGCCCGACCACCGACACCCCGGCGAGTACCTATGTCGACAAGGACGGCACGTTCTACTTCCAGCAGGCGGCCGCGCTCTACGGCGCGGATCAGCCGCGGGAATGGGATTTCTACAGCGGACGCGATTTCGACAGTTTCACCAAGAACCCGATCAGCTCGGCGGTGAACCCGGCGAATCCGGCCGACCGCAACGACGACACCACCTGGCGCTGCAACAACAGCCCCACCGGCAAGGAATCCACCGATCCGCCCGCCGGTTCGGGCTATTCGCAGCGCAATTTCTGCGACCTCGTCGGCACCTGGGTCGATCCGGACACCGGCGACTGGTACGGCCTGATCCACAACGAGTTCACCCCCGAGCCGTTCGGCGCGTACTCGTTCTCCCATTACGACGCGATCGACATGGCCGTCTCGAAGGACCAGGGCAGGACCTGGACCATCAAGGATCACGCGATCACCTCGCCGTACAGCACGAAACGCGGTGACACGGCGGCGTTCCCGCATCAGACGTTCGACTACGGCGACGGCGACCCGCGCCTGTTCGTCGACACCGCCTCCGGCTACTTCTACGTCTACTACGGCTCGCGCATCGTGCCGAAGGCCGGCGCGGGCGGCCCGATGACCGGGCTGGCGCATGTCGCCCGCTCGCCCATCTCGGCCAAGATGGCGTCCGGCTCGTGGCGGAAATGGTTCGACGGCGGCTGGAGCCAGCCCGGCGTCGGCGGCCGCGAGAGCAACATGGTCCCCGTGTCCGCCGCGGGCGACACCGGCTACACCCCCGTCGCGGACGACTACGACCCGGCCAACACCGGCAACGTCACCCAGCAGATCGCCGCGGGACAGCTGCCGAAGAAATCGGATCTGTTCATCATGAACATCGCCTACAACGCGCATCTCGGGCTCTACATCGGCGCGCCGGAGGCCGTGGACAGCGTCGTCCCCCAGCGTTATTACGTGACCGACGATCTGACCACACAGAAATGGCGTCTCATCGGCGACACCGGGAGCTACACCAACCAGTCGTGGTACCGCTGGTTCGTCGACGCGGCGAACAAGACCAATTCGACCATCATCGGCAAGCAGTTCCGGTCGTACTGCGCGGTGGCCTGTTCGAACAACGCGGGCGGCGAGTACACCACCCAGACCATCACCTCGTCCGCACCCGCACCGTCCCCTGTGGACACTTCCCGCAAATACCGGATCGGCCTCGGTGACGGCCGGGTTCTGGCGCAGGGCACCGGAACCGCGACGACGTCGGTCGCGGGCACGACCGGCTCGGACCGCGAGGCGTGGCAGTTCTCTTCCAACGGCGACGGCTCGTACCGCGTCGCCAACGCCGCCACCGGACAGTTCCTGGGCGTCGACGCCGTGCAGGCGGGCCGGGCGTGGGGTGCGAAACCGACCGTGACGTCGGCTTCGACGGTCGGGCAGCAGTGGTTCGTCATCCCGTCCACAGTGGACAAGGGGACCTTCCGGCTGGTGAACCGGTACAGCGGCCTCGTGCTCGGCCTGTCCGGCAAGACCTCGCGCCTGGCGGAGACCACCCCGCTCCGCTCGTGGACCGACACCACCGGCAATACCGTCGGCGGCGGCCGGACGGCGGCCGAGCAGACGCTGAAGTTCACCGACGCCGGCGCGGGCACTCTCGACGGCGTCCACACCCTGGCCGCGTCCGGCAAGAACCTCGACGACCCGGATTCGTCCACGACCGCCGGAACCCCCCTGGTCACCTGGACACCGAACCAGGGAGCCAACCAGAAGTGGCTGTTCTCGAGGCAGTCCGACGGTTCCTACACGCTGACCAACACGCATTCGAACCTGTGCGCCGACGTCGAGGGCGGAGCCACCACCGCGGGCGCGCGGGTCATCCAATGGACGTGCACCGGCGGAGCCAACCAGCGCTGGAACGCGATGAAACAGCCCGACGGCACCTACAAGATCGCCAGTGTCCGTTCGGGCCTCCTCCTGACCACGGCGTCCACTTCGGACGGTGCGGCCGTGACGCAGCGGGCCGACACGGGCTCCGCGTTGCAAGCGTGGGCCATCGGCTGACCCGGCGTGGCCCGCTCCTGACGGGGCGGGCCACGCGGGTTGCGTCCGTGTGGCACATCACACTTTCACTGCACGTCCATGATCCGCGACCGTCTCCCTTCATGAGAGCACTTTCGGTGAAAAGTTCACCGGAAGCGTGGGAGGGAGAGCACCATGAAACACATCGGCATCGTCCGCACCACCACCATCACCGGCGTCGTCGCGGCGCTGAGCCTGGCCGCCATCGTCCCGGCGCTGGCCAGCCCGTCTTACGGCGACCCGGTCACCACCGTGGCCGACCTCGACGGTGACGGGGAGATCGAGACCGTCAGCGCCCAGCTCACCGGCCCCGACGACCAGGTCATCTCGGCCACCGTGCACGGCACCTTCACCTCGATCCACCTCGGCGCCGACAGCTCCGTCCCGCTCGAGGCGCCGCGCGTCACCGACCTCAACGGCGACGGCCGCGCCGAACTGATCGTCACCCAGTCCGTCGGCGCGAACACCACGTTCTTCACCGCCCTGCACTACGACGGCCGCAACCTCGCCCAGGTCGTCGGCAACGACGGCAAGCCGCTGTCGGTCGCCGAAGGCGGTGGCGTCGCCGCCCACCTGGGTTACCAGTGCACCCCGTTCGAAGGCGGCCGCACCTTCGAAACCGTCGCGGCCGAAGCCGACGACGTCGGCGCCGACCCGCTCACCTACTCGGGCACGCGCACCGTCTACACCCTTCGCGACGGCGCGCTGACCACCCGGAAGACCATCCCGATCACGAGCCGTCCGGTGACCGACCCGGTGCTGGGCACCGACGCCGCCAGCTGCGACCAGACCGGGAGCTGACGCCGGTTTCGCCCGGCTCCGCTCCGCCAGGTCGCGAAAGCCACTTTCGCGACGTCTGATGTCCCGAAAGTGGCTTTCGCGACATGAGCGCCCGGGCCCCCGAAGGGAGCCTTCACAACGTCGCCGCCACTCCGCGGCGTTGCGAAAGCCCACCCCGACGACGAGCAAGTCCGTGAAGGCCCCCTTACCTACCCTGAGGGTAGTGAACGAGGCCCTCACCACCCTCAGACCTGATCCCCCAGCGCGTGAAGGCCCCCTTCCCCCGGCTGAGCCGAGGGAAGGGGGCCTTCACGCGCGATACGACTAAGGCGCGTAGGTCAGGCAGTTGGCGGCATGGTCACCCTCGCCCGGTCCGACGCGGACACTCGACGCGGTGCATTCCAGCGCGGAATTGTGGCGGCAGTCGGCCCGGGAGCAGGCTCCCACCTGCGCCGTCACCCGATCGAGCCCGCCCTTGGTATTGAGCGGGACGAACGTTCCGCAATCGGCCGAACCATTACCGCCGCCCACCGTGATGGCGAAAGCGTGACAGCCGTCGTGGTTGTACGAACATCCGCTGACCGTGCATTCGTGGACGGCGGGCATTTCGGTGGTGGTCATAACGACTCCTGTACTTCGTGGTGGTGGTGTCGTTCGGTGTGACCAGGGTCGCACCGGCCCGTTCCGGCGGCAATTCGGGAAAATTCATTCACGTCCGGCGAGCAACCGGTCCAGCCAGGAGTCCCGGGCGGCGAGACACGATCGGGCGACGGCCGTTTCCGGTGCGAGATCGTAAAAGCCGTGGAACGCGCCGCCCCAGACGTGCAATTCCGCCTCTCCCCCGGCGGCCCAGATCGCATTCGCGTACGCCACGGCCTCGTCGCGGAACACCTCGGCGGCGGCGACGTCGATGAACGTCGGTGGCAACCCGCCGAGATCCGTCGCGCGGGCCGGGGCGGCATACTGCGACACATCGGGACCGCCTCGCCGGTCGCCGAGGACCATCGTCCACGCGGTCAGGTTGCTGGTCCGGTCCCAGACGCCGACGCCGTCGTACCGCCGCGCGGACACGGTGTCGTTCCGGTCGTCGATCATCGGGCACTGGAGCAGCTGGCCGCACAGCGACGGCCCGCCGCGGTCACGCGCCAGCAGCGTGACACCGGCCGCGAGACCGCCTCCGCCGCTGCCGCCGAAGATGACCAGCTTGCCCGGGTCGAAACCCAGCTCGTCCGCGTGCGCGGCCATCCATTCCAGACCGGCGTAGCAGTCCTCCACCGGCACCGGATGCGGATGTTCGGGCGCGCGGCGGAATTCGACGGTGACCGCGACGGCGTCGTATTCCATCGCCCATTCGACGAGCGGACCCACCGACGCGAACCGGTCGCCCATCACCATTCCGCCGCCGTGCACGTGATAGATCCCCGGGCCGCCGCCTCGACGATCCCGGCGCGCGATGACCGAAACGACGATTTCCGCGCCGCCGTATCCGGGGATCGCGTGATCGGTCCAGGTGACCGGGCGGTCGCCGATCTGTTCTTCGATCGTCGGGAACGGCAATGCCCGGTACCGCTCCAATTGATCCGCCGTCATGCCGACCGGCACCTTTCCCTTCAGCGCGGGCAGTACGGCGGCGAGTTCGGGATCGTATGCGGGTTCCACCATCCGCGCGAGCCTAGCCAGCGGGCGCAGACGATCCGTATACGCCGGGTCAGAGATCCAAGTCGAGCCGGGAAGACGCACGCGAGACGCAGCAGTACATCCGCCCCGCCGCCGCGCCGATGTCGTCGCGGTGCTCCGGCTCCCCGCCGGCGACGCGGATCTCGCAACTGCCGCAAACACCTTCACGGCAGCCGGACGGGATCCGGAACCCCGCGTGGTTCAAGGCGTCCAGCAGGGATTCCTCCGCGGCGACCGGCACCGTCCGACCGGAGCGGACGCAGTTCACCTCGAACGGCACGGCGGGGGCGAATTCCCTTGCCACCGGCCGGAAACGTTCGAGGTGCAGGCGGTGCGCGGGGAACGCCGCCTCGGCCGCGTCGAGCATCGAAGCGGGGCCGCAGCAGTAGACCAGCGTGTCCGGGCCGAGTCCGGCCGCCAACGCGGCGAAATCGGGCCTTTCGCCCGCGTGCAGACTCACCCTGTCGCCGTACGCCGCCTTGAGCCCCGCGGCGAACGGCATGGTCGCTTCGGACCTGCCCACGTACACCAACCTGGCCGAGGGGCCCGCCGCCGCGAGCATCGGCAGGATGGGCGTGATGCCGATCCCGCCCGCGACGAACAGGTACTCCGGGGCAGGCAGCAACGGGAAGTTGTTGCGCGGCAACGAGACATCGAGGGTCCGGCCCGCGCGCAGGAACAGGTGGACGTACTCCGAACCGCCCCGGCTCAGCCGGTCCCACCGGACGGCGACCCGGTAGCTGCCGCGATCGGCCGGGTCACCGCACAGGGAATACTGCCGGGTCAGCCAGTTCGGCAGGGACAGATCGACATGCGCTCCCGGCTCCCAGGGCGCCAAAGGTCCCTCTGCGCCGCGCAGCACCAGCGAGACGACACCTTCGGCGACCGGCTCCACGCGGTCGAGAACGGTCTTCTGCGTCAACGGGATCACCTCAGTACAACTGCCGGTAGCCGGTTTCGAGCATGTTCTCCACCACCGCGGGATCGGCGTCGAGCCCCATCTGCTCGGCGGCGATCTCGCCGACGGACGGCAATTCGTCCGCCAGTGCCTGGCTGGCGGGATCCCAGAGCCGGGACCGGATCAGCGCGCGGCCGCAGTGGAAGAAGGTCTCCACCACGTCGACGATGATCGCCAAGACCGCGGGTTTGCCTTCGGTGCGCATCCTGGCGAGCACGTCCGGCTCGTCGGTCGGATAGGCACGACCGTTGACGCGGAACACCTCCCGCATGCCCGGGATCACGAACATCAGGCCGATCCCGTCGTTCTCCGCGAGGTTGCGGAAGGAGTCGGCGAGTTTGTTGCCCGGCCGGTCGGGGATCGCCAAGGTGCGCTCGTCGAGCACCTTCACGAAGCCGGGGTAGTCGCCGCGCGGCGAGCAGTCGGGCAGGCCCGTCGCGTCCGACGTCGCCATCGCCAGGAACGGGGCATGGGCGATGAACAGGTGGCCGAGCCGGTCGATCCGGTCGTGGACCTTGGCCTTGATCATGGCCTCCGGCTCCCCCAGCCGGGCACGGACCTCCTCGGGCGAAAGCCGGCGCGGACGCGTCTCTGTGCTGGTCATGGCACAATTATGAGCAATTGTTCAGCCCGCTCGCTACTCGCTTTCACGCCGCTTCACCGGGGGTGCCATGTCGTCGGAGCAACGACGGATCCAGCCACGTAAACAGCCGCGCCAGGTCCGTGCCGAGCTCACCAGGCAGCGCATCCTCACCGCGGCTGCTCACATTTTCGCCGAGTACGGGTACGCCGCGGGGACCACGAACCGGATCGCCGAACGGGCCCGGATCTCGATCGGCTCGCTGTATCAGTACTACCCGAACAAGGACGCGATCCTGGCCGAGTTGCTGACCCGCCATCTCGACGGTGACCGCGCCGCCGCGACGCTGCACCGGTACAAGGATTCGACGGAGCCGCTCGTGACCGTCATCCGGGAGTTCGTGCACACGGTGATCGAAAACCATCTCGACGATCCGCGGCTGCTGCAGATCATGATCGAGCGGGCGCCCCGCTCCGGTGAACTGCTGGACCGGGTCACCCGGCTGGAATGGGAGATGATCGGTGATCTGCGGGAGCTGCTCCACGGCCATCCCGAAGTCCGCGTGCGGGACAAGGACACCGCCGCCCGGCTCGTCGCGTCGACCGTGGAGCTGACCGTGCACCAGCTCATCGCCGCGCCCGGCTCCATCGACGTCACGCGGCTCGAGAACGAGCTCGTCGCGATGATCACCGGCTACCTGATTTCCGGGGGTTGACCAGGCGATGACCGGGTATTCACCGGTGTGAGCCGACTTGGGGACAGCCTGCGCGGCCTCACCGCCCGATGGCGGCGGCGAGGCGGCGCACTCGCGCTGATCTGGACCTTGATCACCTTCGGCCTGGTCACGATGCTGTGGTTGTCCGGCTTCCGCGCGTGGCCGGTGTACCTGACCGCGGCGCCGGGCGCCGTCGTCTCCGTGCTGCTGTGGATCGGTGTCGCGCGCACCCGCCGCCGGAGGGGCGCCGAGAAACAGCCGAGCGGTTGAGCTACTTCAACGCGCGCGTGGCCAGCTGGTCGAATTCGCGATCCGGCAGGGTCCTGTTGAGTTCCAGGAGCTGCTCGGCGAGATGGCCGACGGCGTACCGCGTGTCGGGTTTCTCGGCTTCGATGGCGCGGCGGATGGCGTCCACGACCACCGAAGGGTCGGAGCCGTCGCTGAGCCCGGTTTCACCGTGCCGCGCCATGGCTTCCGCCATCTCCCGGTACGCCCCGTGGCCGGAGTTTTCCCGCAGCTGCGCGGAAGTCTGGTCCTCGAACTCGGTCTTGACGATCCCCGGCTGGATGATGACGACGTCGATGCCGAAGGGCTCGACCTCCATCCGGAGCGTGTCGGAGAAGGCTTCGAGCGCGTGCTTCGACGCGTAGTACCAAGCGCCGAACGGCAAGGCGATCTCACCGCCGATCGACGAGACGTTGACGATCGTGCCGGATCGCGCGCCCCGCATGGCGGGCAAGACGAGCTGAACGAGCCTGGCGGGCGCCAGGAGATTGACTTCGAGCTGGTCGCGCGCGCTGGCGAGCGGCACGTCTTCGACGGCGCCGTGCAGCACGGTGCCCGCGTTGTTGACCAGGACGTCGATCCGTTGCCGCTCTTCGAGAACGGTACCGACCGCCTGGCGGAGATCGTCCTCGCTCCGGGCGTCCATCTTCAGCACCCGGCCGCCCGCCTCGCGGAGGTCGTCCATCTTCTCCACGCGCCGCGCGGCGCCGTAGACGATGTGCCCGGCGCGCAGGAGTTCCAGCGCGGTGGCGTGGCCGATCCCCGACGAAGCACCGGTGACCAGGCAGACCTTGGCCGTCATCGCGGGTGCACCTCCTGATCTTTCGGCTACTTCGAAACCGTAGGCTCGTTTTTCCCTTTCCTGCAACACAAAACCTAGAATCGATGCAATGACCATGACACTGAATGCACCGGAGGACGCGTGCCGGGAAACCGCCTGACCCGCGACGAGCGCGGGCAGATCGCGTCGGGGCTGTCGGCGGGGCTCTCCTACGCCGAAATCGCCCGTCGGATGGAACGCCCCAAATCGACCGTGATCCGGGAAGTGGCGCGCAACGGCGGCGCCCACGGCTACCGGCCGGATCAGGCGCAGCAGGCGACGCGATGGCGGGCGCGCCGCCGCAAACCCGTCCCGCCGACCAGCGTCCCGCAACCCCCGGAAACGCTGCGCGACTTCGAAACCGAATTCGCCGAGACGATGACCGCGACCGGCGTCCCGGCGATGATGGCCAGGGTCCTGGCCTGTCTGTTCACCGCGGACACCGGCGGCGGCACCGCCGCCGAACTGGTCGCCAGGCTGGAGGTCAGCCCCGCGTCGGTGTCCAAGGCCGTCGGCTGGCTCGAACAACGCGGCCTGATCACTCGCGAGCGTGAGGGCCGGCGGCAGCGATACGTCATCGACGAAGACTTCGGCTACCGCGCCTGGCAGACGAGTCTCGAAGCGATGACCCAATGGGCGGAGGTCACCCGGCGAGGTGCCGCCCTGCTCGACGGCCCGGCCGGGGCGCGGCTGGACGCCACCAGCCGGTTCTTCCGGCATCTGCGCGAGGACATGAGCGAGGCGGCCGAACACCGGCGGCGGACGAGCCCGCGCTGACGGGGCGGGCGAGGAAAGCCGCCCGCCCCGTCCGGAACGCCGTGGCGTCACCCACGCTTGAATTCCTCCCAGGTCACCTTCTTCACCTTGGGGCCGTCGTCCTTGGCGTGGCTCGCCAGCCCGTTGAGACCCTTGAAGTAGTCACCGGCCTGGGCCTGCGCCTGCGGCGACATGTCGGTGTCGCTGATCGCGATGCCGTGGATGTGCTCCACCCAGTCGCCCTGGCTCGGCGTGCGGTGCCACGCGGCGAACCCGACCTCGCGCAGTGCCTTCACCGCGGCGGTCTTGTTCGAGATGTTGTTCACCGAGATGTCGACGGCGCCGCCACCGTCGTGCGTCCCGCCCGAAGCGCCGACACCGCCGGCGTTGTACGAGCCCTGCGTGATGGTGAACTTGACCCCGGCCTTCTTCTCCGCGGCCGCGATCATGTCGGCGGTGCGCTTGTTGACCGTCTTGCCGTCCAGGCTGGTCTTCGAGCCGACGCTGATCGGCGCGGTCACGGTGTAGCGGCCCTTGCCCAGCTCGGTCAGCGAGCCCTTGCCGGGCAGACCGCTCGCGGCGAGGCCGCTGTGCCCGAGCGACTTCTGGTACTTCTGGTACGCGGTCACCGTCGACGTGCCGAAGTGCCCGTCGACCTGCTTCTTGTCGAGCAGGTTCTTCGCGGCCAGCGCCTGCTCGACCACCTTGACGCTCTCACCGGAGCCCGGCGTGATCGACTGGTCGGCCTTGTACGGATCCCACATGGCCGCCTTGACCACGGCCTCCATGTTGACCGAGGGTGCGGCCACCGCGGGCTGTGCCGCCGTCATCCCCAGCGTGGCCCCGGACAGAGCGGCGAACATCGCGGCGGTTGCCACCTTGCGCATGACTGCTCCTTCACTCGATGGCTGCTCCCCGTGAGCAGCTCGTGACCGACACTGGCCCGGAAGCGGTGTCAGCGGGAACCGCCTGTACGGAACGTCTGACGTCAAAAACCGCAGGTTGACAGCGTTTGACAGCAGCTGGAGCGGCCCGATCCCGCTGGTCAGCGCGGCGATCCGGACACTCTTCGCGATATAGTCACCAAGCCGCGAAGAGTGACGAAAAGCGTTGTCACGTTGGACACGATCGCGAGGGGGAGCGTGCCGGAACCGCGAACAGGAGAACGGGCGCCGGAGCTCGAAGCGTTCATGGACGAGCTACGGAAGCTCCGGACGCGAGCCGGGGAGCCGTCCTTTCGGAAAATGGCCGCGAAGTCCGGCGCGGTGTCCCACGCGACCCTGCACCTCACCGTCACCGGCAAGCGATTGCAGCCGTGGGAGACGGTCCGGGAGTTCGTCCGAGCCTGCGACGGTGACGAAGAGGAATGGCACGCCCGATGGCAGGGCGTCCAACTCGTGCTCTCCGCCGACCGCGAACCGGATCCCGCGCCGCGGTCGCGCTCCAAACTCCTCCTGGTGACGCTCGCCCTCGTCGCCGTCGTCACGATCGCCGCCGTCGTGCTCGTCCTGCTGCCGGACGCGCGGGACCCGTCCGCGCCGCCCCATCCCGGCGACGCGAGCAAATTCGTCGCCGACGTCACCATCCCCGACGACACCGTGGTCAAACCGGGCAGCCAGTTCGTGAAGGTGTGGGAACTCAAGAACACCGGCACCGTCGAATGGCGGAAACGGTATCTGCGCCGCACCGACCTCCCGGTCGCGCCCGGCGCCTGCCGCACCCCGGACCGGATCCCGGTCAACGACACCGCCCCGCAGGGGAACGTGCAGGTGACGGTCACCGTGAGCGCCCCGCCCACCGCACCCGCCGACTGCAAGGTCTTCTGGAAGATGGTCGACGAAGAGAACCGGGAACTCTTCCCGGCCAGCAGGCCGATCTACTTCTCGGTGCTCGTGCGCGCCTGAGCCGGTGAAAACACCTCGATCGGCCGGGAAAGTGCGCTGCCCCAGCATTCCGGGCTCCCTACGCTGAATTCCGCGCACGAGAACCACAAAGTCCTCGGGAGACTCCAGTGAGAGCAACGAGAATCGTGTTCTGCGCCCTGTTCGCCCTCGGCGCAGCCTGCCTTTCCCCGGCGGCCTCGGCGGCGGGGAACGCGTTCGCCCTGTCCAGCACCGCTTTCGCCGACGGCGGTCTCATGCCCAAGGTGCACGAGTGCACCAGCGGCGGCGGGCAGGATCCGGCCAAGAAGAACGAGTCGCCACCGCTGGCCTGGTCGGGCGCGCCCGCCGTGGCGAAGAGCTACGCGATCGTCATGCGCGACCTCGACAACGCCGGCCTCATCCATTGGGTCATCTACGACATCCCGGCGTCCACGGCTTCGCTCCCCCAGAACGTCCAGCACGTCTACCGGCCCCCGGTGCCCGCCGGCTCCAGGCAGGTCTACTACCGGGGGAGCGCCAGCCTCTACGGCTACCAGGGCCCGTGCTCGCCCTCGACGGTGAACACCTACGAGTTCGTCGTGCACGCCCTCGACCGGGCGTCGCTCACCGGCCTGAACTCCGGTTCGTCGACCCAAGCCGCCGCCAGGGCGATCACCGCGGCTTCGATCGGTTCGGCGAGGATCACCGGCGAGTCGTAAGTCCCCTGGTCATCCGTGGCAAAATCGGCCCAATGCGGATCGGGATGCTGGGGCCCTTCGAGGTGCACACGGACGACGGCGGGCTCGCCGACGTGCCGGGCGCACGGCTGCGCGGGCTGTTGATCGCCCTCGCGCTCGAGCCGGGCCGTGTGGTCCCGAAAGCGACGCTCGTCGACTGGATCTGGGGCGAGCAGCCGCCCGCCGACGCGACGAACGCCTTGCAGCGCTTGGTTTCCCGGCTGCGGAAGGTGCTTCCCGACGGCGTGGTCGAGGGACAGACCGACGGCTACCGGCTGAAGGTGGCGCCCGAAGACGTCGACGCCGTGCGCTTCGAGCGGCTCGTCGGCCAGTCCCGCGGCGAAGAGGAGCCACGGCGGCTGCGCGAAGCTCTCGGGCTGTGGCGCGGGGCGGCCATGCAGGACGTCGGCCTGCAGGACAGCGGCGCCTTCGACGCCGCGGTCACCCGGCTCGAAGGGCTTCGCCTGACGGCGTTGGAAGACCGGTTCGACGCGGAACTCGACCTCGGCCACGGCGCGAAGCTGGTCACCGAGCTGACCGACCTGGTGGCCGCGCACCCGCTGCGCGAGCGGCTCGTCGCCGCGCTGATACGCGCCCTCGCGGCGACCGGCCGTGACACGGAAGCGCTGCTCGTGTACCAGCGCACGAGGGAGGCACTGGCCGACGCGCTCGGCGTCGACCCCTCGCCCGAGCTGTCCGCGGTGCACGTCCAGCTGCTGCGGGGTGAGCTGGGGCGGCGCGAAGAGAACCGCAAGACCAACGTGCGCGCCGAGCTGACCAGCTTCGTCGGCAAGGACGACGACGTCGCCAAGGTCCGCGAGCTCGTCGCCGGCCACCGGCTCACCACCCTGATCGGGCCCGGCGGTTCGGGAAAGACCAGGCTGGCCACGGAAACCGCGCGCACCGTGCTCGGCGACCTGCCGGACGGGGCGTGGCTGGTGGAGCTCGCGGCCATCGGACCGGATGGGGATGTCGCGCAAGCGACCCTCGCCGCGCTCGGCCTGCGGGACGCGCTGCTCGGCGACTCGTCGAACGCCGAACCCGCCGAGCGGGTCGTCGCCGCGATCCGCGACCGGGAAGTCCTGCTGATCCTGGACAACTGCGAGCACGTGATCGAGGCGGCCGCGGCCTTCGCCCATCGGGTGCTCGGGGAATGCCGCCGTCTCCGGATCCTGGCGACGAGCCGGGAGCCGCTCGGCATCACCGGCGAGACGTTGTGGCACGTCGTGCCGCTGGCCGTCCCGGACCGGCACGCCGCCCCCGGCGAGATCGAATCCTCCCCCGCCGTCCGGCTGCTGAGGGACCGGGCGAGCGCGGTGCGCAAGGATTTCGTGGCCGACAAGACCACGCTGGCCACGATGGCGCGCGTGTGCCGGATCCTGGACGGGATGCCACTGGCGATCGAACTGGCCGCGGCCAGGCTGCGCACGATGTCCATCGAGCAGCTCGCGAACCGGCTCGACGACCGGTTCCGCCTGCTCACCGGCGGCAGCCGGACCGCGCTGCCCCGGCACCGGACGTTGCGCGCCATGGTCGACTGGAGCTGGGAGCTGCTGTCCGAGGCCGAGCGGACGGTCCTGTGCCGTCTCTCGGTGTTCTCCGGCGGGGCGAGCCTGGAAGCGGCCGAGCGCGTCTGCGTGAGCGAGGCCGTCGAGGAATACGAAGTCCTCGAACTGCTCACCACGCTGACCGAGAAGTCGCTGCTGGTCTCCGCGGGCGACGAAGCGCCGCGCTACCGGATGCTCGGCACGATCAAGGAGTACGCCGCGCAACGGCTCGCCGAAGCGGACGGAACGCTGCTGGCGCGCCACGCGCATCTCGCGTATTTCACCGATCTCGCCGAGGCCGCGGAGCCGATGCTGCGCCGCGCCGAGCAGCTGGAATGGCTCGCCAAGCTCAACGCCGAACACGACAACATCACCGCCGCGATGCGCGGTGCCCTCACGGCGGGCGAAGCACCGGAAGCGATGCGGCTCGCGGCGGCCTGTGGCTGGTACTGGTGGCTCAGCGGGCACCGCACGGAAGGCATGGAGCTGGTCAGCGCGGCCGTGGCGACGCCTGGCGAGGTGCCCGAAGAGGTCGCGGCCGTCGTGTACGGGCTCGTCTCGCTCTTCGTGAGTTCCGGTTTCGCCGACGAACGCACCGCGGCGAAGTGGATCCACGAGTCGTACCGGCTGAGCACGCGCATCGAGAAGAAGCATCCGCTGCTGGGGCTCGTCGTCCCGCTCGAACGCATGCTGGCCGGCGACGAGGCGCTGTCGGCGTGGGAGCCGGTGCTGGCGGACGGAAACGCTTGGGTCCGCGCGCTGGGGAGGCTGCACCTCGGCAAGACGCGGATCTCGCTCGGCCACCCCGGCCGGGAGGCCGACGAATATCTCGAACAGGCGCTCGACGAGTTCCGGGCCATCGGCGAACGGTTCGGGATCTCGTTCGCCCTGACCGAACTGGCGGACCGGCTCGCCACCCGCGGCGAGTTCGCCACCGCGTGCGAGTACTACGAACAGGCGGTCACGGTGGTGACCGAGGTCGGGTCCGTCGAGGACCTGATCCGGCTGCGGTCGCGGCAGGCACAGCTGTTCTGGCTGATGGGCGACGAGGAGGCCAGCGCGGCCGCCGCGGCCGACGCGGAGCGACGCGCCGAACGGGTCACCTGGCCGGGCGCGCTGGGCATGTTCGCCCTTTCGCAGGCGGAACTCCTCCACTGGCGCGGCGAAACCGAGGAAGCGGCGAAGCAGCTCGATTTCGCGACGACCGTGATGGGCGACGAAGCGGGGCTGGGACACGTCCGCGCCATCACCCACGACCTTCTCGGCTACTTCACGGACGATCTCGACCGGTCTCGTGCACATCGGG
The DNA here is from genome assembly GCF_042723975.1 of Amycolatopsis sp. NPDC058340. Classification (NCBI taxonomy): domain Bacteria; kingdom Bacillati; phylum Actinomycetota; class Actinomycetes; order Pseudonocardiales; family Pseudonocardiaceae; genus Amycolatopsis; species Amycolatopsis sp. NPDC058340. The sequence goes on from NZ_JBHXIB010000010.1 coordinate 75,400, forward strand.
AATCGGCCTATCAGGCGGCACGTGAGGTGCAGTACCAGCCCTTGATCGCCCACGTGCTCGTCGGGATCGCGGATCTGGCCCTGCGCCAGGACGCTCCCGAGCAGGCCGCGCGGCTGCTCGGGGCGGCCGACGGACTGCGCGGCCTGCCCGATCGGTCCCGTCCGGACGTGACCCGGATCGAGGAGACAGTGCTGCGCCGCCTCGGCGAAGCGAAATTCGCGGAGGCGGCGCGAGAAGGCACCGAAGCGGACTGGAAGCGGCTGGCCGAGGTCACGCTCGCTTCTTGAACGTCGAGGACGCCCACAGGTATCCGGCGAGCGCGATCCCGGCGCACCAGCCGAGGGCGGGGAACACGTCGCCCGCGGCGGGCGCCCCGTCGAGCAGGCCGCGCAGGGTCTCGATGATCGGCGTGAACGGCTGGTACTGCGCGAACTCCCGCAGCCCCGGCCCCATCTTCTCGGCGGGCACGATCGCGCTGCTGAAGAACGGCAGCATGACCAGCGGCACCGAGGCCATCCCCGCGGTTTCCGGGGATTTCGCCGCCAGCCCCAGCGCGACCGTGAGCCAGGCCGCCGCGAAACCGAGCAGGACGACGATGCCGACCACGCCGAGCCAGTCGAGGAAACCGGCCGCCGGGGAGAAGCCCAGCAGGAAGGCCACCCCGGTGAGCGCCGCGATGGCGACCAGGTTGGTCAGCACGCTGGCGATGACGTGCCCGGTCAGCACCGCGCCGCGGGAGACGTCCATGACCTTGAACCGGTTGATGATGCCCTTGGTCATGTCGGAGTTCACCGCGGTCGCGGTGGCCCCGAGGCCGTAGCAGACGGCCAGCAGCATCAAACCCGGTGTCGCGTAATCGATGTAGTCGACGCCGACGCTGAACGCGTCCCCGAAGACGTACACGAACATCAGCATCATCACGACCGGCATCAGGATCGCGTTGAACACCGAAGTCGGGTTGCGGACGAGGTGTTTGAAGTTACGGCGCAACATCACCGTCGAGGGGGAATTCATTTCGCTGCCTCCGTGTCGTGGCCCGTCAGGGCGAGGAAAACGTCATCGAGATCGGGGGTGTGGACGGAGAACTCTTCGGCGGCGATCGAGTACTCGTCGAGCCGGTCCAGCAGCGAGCGCAGGGATTTCGTCCCGGCGTCGCTGGGGACGCGCAGGGCGAGCTCCTCGTCGTCGCGGGCGGCTCCGGGGAAGATCCGCGCCGCCGCGTCGAGTTCGGCGACAGTGGTGAAGCGGAGCCGGACGTGCGTGCCGGGCATCCGGCGCTTGAGCTCGCCGGGCGTGCCCTGTGCGACAAGGCGGCCCTGGTCGAGGACCGCGATCCGATCGGCGAGCTGGTCGGCTTCTTCGAGGTACTGGGTGGTGAGGAAGACGGTCACGCCGCCCGCCACCAGTTCGCGGATGATCGACCACATCGTGCGGCGGCTGCGCGGGTCCAGGCCCGTGGTGGGCTCGTCGAGGAAGATGATCCGCGGATCGCCGACGAGCGTCATCGCCAGATCCAGCTTCCGGCGCATCCCGCCGGAGTAGGTCGACGCCTGCTTGCGCGCCGATTCCACCAGGTCGAAGCGTTCCAGCAGCTCGCAAACGACGCCCTCGCGTGCGGCGCCGCGGCTCAGGTCCACCATCAGCTGGAGGTTCTCCTGGCCGGTCAGCAGTTCGTCGACCGCCGCGAACTGGCCGGTGACGCCGATCGCGGCACGTACCGCCTTGGCCTCGGTCACGAGGTCGTGGCCCGCGACCTTCGCGGTTCCGCCGTCGGCCTTCATCAGGGTGGTCAGCAGGTTCACCGTCGTGGTCTTCCCGGCCCCGTTCGGGCCGAGCAGGGAGAAGATGGTGCCCGCCCGGACTTCGAGGTCTATGCCGTCGAGCACGACTTTGTCGCCGAAGGTCTTCCGCAGTCCGGAGACCGCGATCGCTGTGTCGTTCATGGGCACCACTCTGGAAGGCCGCGCTGACACGCCCCCGCCACGCCGCTGACACGGGTGGTGTCAGCGCCGTGTCAGCCGGATGTCAGGGCCCGCCGGAAGAGTGGTCGTCACAACCACCACGAAAGGCGAAGCGATGACTCAGACGGTTCCCGTCCCGCAGGGCCTCCCGATGGACCGCGACGCGGGCCCCTTCGACCCGCCCAGCGAGATCACCCGGCTGCGCGAGGCCCGCCCGGTGAGTCCCATGCACTTCCCCGACGGTCACGAAGGCTGGCTCGTCACCGGCTACGACGAGGTCCGGCAGCTGATGGCCGACACCCGGTTCAGCTCACGCCAGGACATCGGAATCCTGCACATGCCGTTCGAAACGCCGGGGATGCCCGTGCAGACCGAGCCCTCCCCGCCGATGCCGGGGATGTTCGTCGCCATGGACCCGCCGGACCACGGCCGGTTGCGGAAGAGGCTCACCGGCGCCTTCACCGTCAAGCGGATGAAGCAGCTCGAAGAGCACATCGTCGAGGTCACCGAGCGGCAGCTGGACGCGATTGCGGATCTGGTCCCGCCGATCGACCTGGTCAAGGAGTTCGCGCTGCCGGTGCCTTCGCTGGTGATCTGCGAACTGCTCGGCGTCCCGTACGAGGACCGCGAGAGTTTCCAGGCCAATTCCGCGCAGCTCATGGTCAGGGACCAGACCATGGAGGAGAAGATGGCCGCGTTCATCGGGATGAACACGTTCCTCACCGAACTGGTCACCCGCAAACGCGAGACGCCGGACGACGACATCCTGTCCGACCTCGGCCGCCACGAAGACCTCACCATCGAGGAACTGGCCGGTGCCGCGTTCCTGCTGCTGTTCGCCGGCCACGAGACCACCGCGAACATGCTGTCGCTGGGCACCTTCGCGCTCCTGGAGCACCCCGAGCAGCTGGCCGAACTGCGTGCCGACGCGGAGCTTCTGCCCGGTGCCGTCGAAGAGCTGCTTCGCTACCTGTCCGTCGCCGACATCTTCTACCGCTACGCCACGGAGGATCTGGAGCTCGGCGGCGAAACGATCCCCGCGGGGTCGACGGTCGTCATCTCCCTGCTGGCCGCGAACCGCGATCCGCGACGGTTCGAGAACCCCGACGACTTGGATCTGCACCGCAACGCCCGCGGCCTGCTGTCCTTCGGGCACGGCATCCACCAGTGCCTGGGCCAGCAGCTGGCGCGGATCGAGATGCGCGCGGGTTTCGAGGGATTGCTGCGCCGATTCCCGGATCTCGCGCTCGCCGTGCCCGCCGGCGAGGTCAAACTCAAGACCGACATGAACATCTACGGCGTCCACGAACTTCCGGTCACCTGGACGAAATAGCCTTTGTGAGTGGCGGGAAAGGCAAATGTGGCGTGTTGCGTGCCGGGGACCGGCCAATCGGGCTGGTCACGACCTCAACCGTCCACCAGTGGCACCAGAGCTCCCCACGTGCCCGATTTGAGTACTTCGCACGGGGGTCGTGAGTGGCAATGGTCGTTCTAACCCTCTTTACCGCTCACAACCTCCACCAGTACCGGACATTACGGAACCAATCGGGCACACAATCGGCGTGATGTGTCTCTTGTGGACACTCTGCACCGGGGCCCAGCCGAGGAAACTCGGCCTTCAATACATGAAGGCCCCCTTCACAGCGCTAGACGCAATGGAGGGGGCCTTCCCGTACTGCGGCGGAGGAGAGCGGCGGTGGCGTAGTGGGTCAAGTCTCGTGAGTGGCAAGGACGGTTAGAACCGTCCTTGCCACTCACGAGCCGATGCGCGATCCGGCGGCGGAAAGTGCACGATCGGGCAACAACGCCGTCACCGCGGGGAGCGGCTCGGCGATACCTTCGGGTGATGACCGAGATCCGCGGCGGACTTCTGCGCCCGTTGGTGACCTTGTTACGCGAACAGCCGTCCGATCGGCCGGCGTTCACCGACGCGCACCGGACTTTGACCTTCGGGGAATTGCTGGAGTCGAGCGGCCGATTGGCGGCGGGGCTCGGGATCGCCCGCGGCGAACGGGTGCTGGTGCACGTCGGCGGTCGCGTCGAATTCGCCGAGTACAGCCTCGCCGTCCTGCGGGCGGGCGGGGTCGGGGTCCCGGTGAGCACGCGGGCGACGGCGGCCGAACTCGCCCGCGTCGTGGAGGATTCCGGCGCCGGTCTGCTGATCACGGAAGCCAGGCACGCGGCGCTGGTGCGTGAGCTCCGGCCGCGAGTGGTGTTCGTCGAGGACGAGCCGTCGCCCCCGCAGGGCGAACCTCGTGACGATCTCGGTCTCGACGATCCCGCGTGGCTGCTCTACACCTCCGGCACGACCGGCCGCCCCAAAGGTGTGCTGACGACACAGCGCGCGATCCTCTGGTCGTCGGCGGCGTGCTACGGCCCGATGTACGGGATCTCCGGCGACGACACGGTTCTGTGGCCGCTTCCGTTGCATCACGCGTACGCGTTGTCGCTGGCCTTCGCCGGGACGATCGCGTTGGGCGCGCACACGAGGATCGTCGATCGCGATCTGCGCGGGGCGCTCACCGCGTTCCCCGGTGGCGTCCTCGCCGGTGTCCCGGCGACCTTTCTGAACCTGCGCCAGGAGGTTCGCGGCGTTCTCCCCGCGCCACGGCTGTGCCTGTCCGGCGGCTCGCCGTGCACCGCGCCGACCCGTGCCGCGGTACGGGAACTGTTCGGCGTCGAGGTCCTCGACGGGTACGGCAGTACGGAAACCGGCGGCAAGATCGCCGTCCAGCTGCCCGGTGAGGAGCACCTGACACCGGTGCCGGGGATGGAGATCCGCGTCGTCGGCGAGCAGATCGAGGTACGCGGCCCCGGCGTCGCCCCGAGCGCCGCGGGGCCGGACGGCTGGTACCGGACCGGTGACGTGGGCCGTCTCGCCGAGGGGCGGCTCATCCTCGAAGGCCGCGCCGACGACGTCATCGTCTGCGGCGGCCAGAACGTGCACCCGACGGAGATCGAGGCGGTCATCGCCGAAGTCCCCGGTGTCGAAGACGTTCTGGTGACGGGAAGACCCGACGGAATCCTCGGCGCGGTCCCGGTGGCGTTCCTCGTCTCCGGCGAACCGGATCTCGACGAGGTGCGCCGCCTGTGCCGCGACCGGCTCTCCGCGTACAAGGTTCCGGTCGCTTTCCACCTCGTCGAACGCCTTCCCCGGACGCCGTCGGGGAAAGCGCTGCGGAAGGAACTGCGCGTACCGTCGCCCGAGGTGGAAACGCTGGTGCGCGAGGCGATCGCCGAACTGGGCGACGTCGACGAGCGGTGGCGCGACCGGCCGTTCGCCGAACTGGGCCTGACGTCGGTGGGCGGGGTGCAGTTGCGGCACCGGCTGGCCGAGGCGACCGGTTTGGCCCTCCCCCAAGCGCTCGTCTACGACTTCCCGACCCCGGCCGCGGTCATCGGCGAGCTCGATCGGTTGCTGGCCGGGGAAAACAGACCGGCCGCGACGAGAACCGTTCCGGTGCGCGGCGACGAACCGATCGCGATCGTCGCGACGGCGTGCCGGTTCCCCGGCGGCGTGACGTCGCCCGAAGACCTCTGGAATCTCGTGGCGAGCGGCGTCGACGCGACCGGCGACTTCCCCACCGACCGGGGCTGGGAGCATTCCGTCCGCTACGACCCGGACCCCGGCCGGATCGGCGGATCCACCACCCGCCGCGGTGGATTCGTGTACGACGCCATGGATTTCGACCCCGCCCCGTTCGGTATGTCGCCGCGCGAGGCCCTGTCGACCGACCCTCAGCAGCGGCTGCTGCTGGAGACGTCGTGGGAGCTGTTCGAACGCGCCGGTCTCGACACCGCCACCCTGCGCGGAAGCGACACCGGGGTGTTCGTCGGGGTGATGAACGAGGACTACGCCAGCCGGTTCGAAGGGCACCGGATGGAAGGGCGGCTGGGCATCGGGTCCTCACACGCGCTCGCGTCCGGCCGGATCTCCTACACCTACGGGCTGAACGGTCCGGCGGTCACGGTCGACACCGCCTGCTCCTCTTCACTGGTGGCGCTGCACTGGGCCGTGCGCGCACTGCGTTCCGGGGAGTGTTCGCTCGCCGTGGCCGGTGGCGCCACGGTGATGTCGTCCCCACGCACGTTCCTCGAATTCAGCCGCCAGCGCGGCCTTTCCCCGGACGGCCGATGCCGTTCCTACGCGGCGGGCGCCGACGGCACGGCCTGGGCCGAGGGGGCGGGCGTCGTGCTCCTGGAGCGCTTGTCGGACGCCCGCCGGAACGGGCATCCGGTGCTGGCACTGCTCAGTGGTTCGGCCGTCAACTCCGACGGGGCGTCGAACGGGCTGACCGCGCCGAGCGGACGGGCCCAGCGCGCGGTGGTCGCTTCCGCGCTCGCCGACGCCGGATTGTCCGCGGCCGACGTCGACGCGGTGGAAGGGCACGGAACGGCCACCCCGATCGGCGATCCGATCGAGGCGGAGGCCCTCATCGCCGCCTACGGAGGCGGGCGCGACCGGCCGCTGTGGCTCGGCTCCGTGAAGGCCAACATCGGGCACACGCAGGCCGCGGCGGGCGTCGCCGGGGTGATCAAGATGGTGGAAGCCTTGCGGCACGGTCATTTGCCGCCGTCGCCGTACGCCGACGATCCGAGCCCACGCGTCGATTGGTCCGCGGGCGACGTGCGCCTGCTCGCCGAAGGCCGGGAGTGGCGTGCCGGTGCGAAACCCCGGCACGCCGGGGTGTCCGCGTTCGGGATCGGCGGCACCAACGCGCACGTTCTCGTCTCCGGAGCGCCGCCCTCGGCCGAAAATGGCGCTCCTGCGTCTCTCGGAGCGCCGTGGCCGTTGAGCGCCGCCGGTGAGGGCGCGTTGCGAGCCGCCGCCTCCCGGTTGCTGGCGGCCGTGGGCGGCCAGGACGAGGACGACGTCGCGTTCACCCTCGCCACCCGCTCCGCGCTGGAGCATCGCGCGCTGGTCCCGTCCGGTGATCTCGCCGCGCTGCGCGCACTCGCCACCGGCGAACGCCGCGGCCGGACCGTACGCGGGCCGGCGGCCGCGGCGTTCCTGTTCAGCGGGCAAGGCGCGCAGCGCGCGGGAATGGGCAAGGAACTGTCGGACCGGTTCCCGGTGTTCCGCACGGCGTTCGACGCGGCGTGCGAGGCGCTCGGCGGCCGGGTCCGCGAAGTCGCGTTCGAGGGCGGGGAGCTGCTCGACCGGACGGATCACGCGCAATCCGCTTTGTTCGCCTATGAAGTCGCCCTGTACCGGCTGCTGGAATCCTGGGGGCTCAGGCCGGCTGCCGTCGCCGGGCACTCGATCGGCGAGATCGCCGCCGCGCACGTCGCCGGTGTCCTTTCCCTTGAGGACGCCGGTGTCCTGGTGGCCGCGCGCGGCCGTCTGATGGCCGCTCTGCCGCCGGGCGGTGTCATGGTGGCGGTCCGGGCGGCCGAGGCCGAGGTCGCCCCACTGGTCGGGGAATTCGCCGACCAAGTGGCGATCGCCGCGGTCAACGGCCCTCGATCCCTTGTGCTGTCCGGAGCCGGGAGCGTGACCGAAGCGATCGCGGCGCAGTGGCCGGGTTCCACGCGGCTGCGCGTCAGTCACGCGTTCCATTCACCGCTGATCGATCCGATGCTCGCCGAGTTCCGCGAGGTCGCCGCCGGGCTGACCTACCGCGCACCGGAGATCACCCTGATCTCCGGCCTGACCGGCCGCGCGATCACCGGCATCGACGCGGAGTACTGGGTACGGCACGCCAGGGACACGGTCCGGTTCGCCGACGCGCTGGACACCGTCGTCGCCGCGGAAACCGCCATCTGCCTGGAGATCGGCCCGTCCGCCGTGCTGAGCAGGGCCGCGGGAGCCATCCTGCCCACAGTGTCCACTATGGACACGAGCCGAAGTGTCCTCGAAGCGGTGGGCGAGCTGCACACCGCGGGCGTGCCCGTGTCGTGGCGATCGGTTTTCGACGGCAGCGGCGCCCGCCGGGTCACACTGCCGACGTATCCCTTCCAGCGCGAGCGTTTCTGGCTCGATCCGCAACCGCGCCGGAGCCACGACGGCCATGCGATGCTCGGTCCGGCACTCGTCGCCCCCGACTCGTCCAGGGTCGTGCACGGCGGATCGGCGGGAGTCCGCACGCACGGCTGGCTCGCCGACCACGTCGTCGGCGGCTCGACCTTGTTCCCGGCCAGTGCTTTCGTCGAACTCGCCGTGCACGCGGGCGGACCGGACGTGGCCGAGCTGACGATCGAGGCACCGCTGCGGCTCGGCCGGTCCGAGGACGTCGCGCTCCAGGTGGTCGTGGACGGACCCCGGATCGACATCTACGCCAAGGATTCCGATACCTGGACTCGGCATGCCACGGGTCGCCTCGGAACCTCGGAGGTCTTCGCCCAGCCGTGGAAGGGCGAGTGGCCGCCTCCCGCCACCGAACCGGTCGACCTGGACCGGGCGTACGCGGCCCTCGACTACGGTCCCGCCTTCCGCGCGGTGACGGGACTGTGGGCGGACGGCGACGAACTGTTCGCCGACATCGCGCTCCCCGAAGAGGTCGACGGCCGCTTTGCCCTGCACCCCGTGTTGCTCGACGCGGCGGTGCACACCCTCGCGCTGGCCGGAGCGCCCGGCGACGAAGCGCGCGTGCCGTTCTTCTGGAGCGGCGTCCACGTGTTCTCCCCCACCGCGCGCCGGGCACGAGTCCACTGTGTACGGTCCGGCCCCGGCGAAGTCCGGGTCGAACTCTTCGATCCAGCCGGCCCTCCTGTCGCGGTCGTCGAATCCCTGCTCACCCGGCCGCTGCCCGCCGGGAGCACGATGCTCTACGCGCCGCGATGGCTCCCCGTCCCGGCCGCGAGCGCCGACGACGTCCGGATCATCGAGGCCGAAGACGTCCGGAGCGTGCTCACCGCGCTGCAGGACACCCTCCCGCGCGGGGAACGCACCGTCGTCGTCACCCGTGACGCGGCCGATCCGGCGTCGGCCGCCGTCTTCGGGCTCGGGGCCGCCGCGTCGAGTGAGTACCGCGGCCTGGTCACCGTGGTCGACACCGCGCTCCCGGCGGAGAAGGTGCGCGAACTCGTCGGCGGCAACCCCGAACCCCAGCTGTCGATCCGGGACGGCGTACCGCACGCGCTGCGGATCGCCCGGACCGCGCCCGCGTCCGGCCGCCCGCTCGATCCGGCCGGGACGGTGCTGATCACCGGCGGCACCGGCGCGCTCGGCGGCGCGCTGGCCCGGCATCTCGTGTCCGCGCACGGGATCCGGCATCTGCTGCTGGTCAGCCGCCGCGGCCAGGCCGCACCCGGCGCGGACGAGCTCCGCGGGCTGCCCGCCGACGTGCGGATCGCCGGCGGCGACATCGCCGATCCCGCCTTCGTCCGGCGGCTGGTCGATTCCTGCGATCCGCCGCTGACCGCCGTGGTGCACGCCGCCGCCGTCGTCGCCGACGCCGCCTTCACCGCGCAGACGACCGCAGGGATCGACACCGTCTTCCGCCCCAAGGCCGACGCCGCGACGATCCTGCACGAGGCCACCCGTCATCTCCCCCTGTCGGCTTTCGTGCTCTTTTCCTCGCTGGCGGGCACTTTCGGCAACGCGGGACAGGCGAACTACGCGGCGGCGAACCGCTTCCTCGACGCGTTGGCCGTGCGGCGGCGGGCCGAAGGCCTTCCCGCGACGTCGATCGCCTGGGGCCTTTGGGATCTGGAAATCGGTCTCGGCGCGCAGATCCCCGAAGCGGCGCGGCACCGCATCCAGACCTCCGGCGTGGCCGCGCTGACCCTGGAGCAGGGAATGGCCCTGTTCGACGCCGCGCTCGGGCACGCCGAACCGGTCCTGATCGCCGCCCGGCTCGACCCCACCGCGGCCGGGCTGCCCCCGATCGCCGACGGACTCGGCCGTCCCGCGGCGAGACCCGCGCCGCCGTCACCCGGCCGGCGCTGGCCGGATCAGCCCACCGAGCGGGAACTGCGCGATCTGCTGCGGGTGGAACTCGCCGAGGTCCTCGGCCACCACGATCCGGGGACGATCCCCGCGGACAAGCCGTTCACCGAGCTCGGTCTCGATTCACTGGCCGTCATCGACCTGCGTACACGGCTCCGGGAGCTGACCGGCGTCGAACTCCCCGCCCGCGTCCTCTTCGACCATCCGACCGTCACCGAACTCACCGGGCACCTGCTCGAATGGTCGCGCTGAGCGCGGTGAGCAGCTCGGCGAGCAGCGACGCGGTGAAGTCGTCGGTCAGCGTGCCTTCGCTGTCGAAGCGTTCGTGGCTGCGGAAGACGGTCACCTCGGGTTTGACGACGACATCGGAGCCGATCGAGGCGAGGATCTGCCGGAGCGACTGCTGGGCGCGGACCGAACCGAAGGCGCCCGGCGAGGCACCGGCGATCGCGATCGGTTTGCCGGGGAGCAGTGACCCGGCGGGTGGCGTGCTCGCCCAGTCGATCGCGTTCTTCAGCGCCGCCGGCACGGACGCGTTGTGTTCGGGGGTCGCGATCAGGAGGCCGTCGGCCTCGGCGACGCGGCGCCGGAGCTCCGCCACCGGCTCCGGTGGCGAGTCGGTGTCGAGGTCCTGGCGGTAGAGCGGCAGCTCGCCGAGCCCCGCGTACAGCTCGATGTCCATCCCGCCGGGATTCGTCTTCCTGGCCGCGTGCAGCAGGGCGGTGTTGTGCGAGCCGTCGCGCAGGCTGCCGGAAATCGCGAGGATCTTCAGTTCGGACATGTCGGTTCCTCCGTCAGTTCTTGGGGCGGGCGAGGGTCTGGCTGAGCGTCAACGCGGTGAGCGCGACGGCGAATCCGGTGAGCTGCCAGCCGGTGAGGGTCTGGCCGAGCACCAGGAAACCCGCGGCGGTGGCGACCAGCGGGTTGGTCAGCGTCAGCAGGGAGACCGACGCCGGGGCGAGCCGGTCGATGCCGCGGAACCACAGCGGATAGGCCAGCGCGGTGGTGACGATGCCGATGTAGCCGTAGCCGATCAGGTTCGCCGTCGTCAGCGAGCCCGGGAGGCCTTCGAACAGGAGCGTCGCCGGAGCGAGGACGACGCCGCCGAGGGTCAGCTGCCAGCCGGTCATCGCCAGCGGATGCCCGGGGCGCCCCCATTTCTTGGTCAGGATCAGGGAAACGGCCATGAGCCCGACGGCGACGAGCATGGCGGCCAGCCCGAGCGGATCGAGCCGGGCTTCGGACGTCAGGGTCAGCAGCGCGACCCCACCGGCGCCGACGATCGCGGCGAGCAGGATCGGCGCCGGGGTCCGGACGCGGAGCATCGGGAGCGCCAGCAGCGCCACCAGCAGGGGTTGCAGGGCACCGAGGGTCGCGGCGACCCCGCCGGGGAGGCGGTACGCGGCGAAGAAGATCAACGGCAGGAAGGCGCCGAAGTTGAGCATTCCGAGCACCGTCGTCTTCCACCACCACGACCCGTGCGGGAGCCGCCGGGTCAGTGCCAGCAGGAGCAGGCCCGCCGGGAGCGCCCGCAGCGCGGCGGCGAGGAACGGCCGGTCCGGGGGCAACAGGGTCGCGGTGACTACGTACACGGTGCCCCAGCTGGCCGGGGCCAGCGCGGCGAGCCCGGCGTCACGGAGCGTCGGTTTCGCGGCCGCCGGTCCCGCCGGGACGACGGGCCGCTCGGCGATGATCGCCATGATGTCTCCTCACTGATAATCTCAACGTTGAGATAACACCAGCGACTTCTGTCAATGTCAAGTCTCTTAATGTTGAGATGATTGGAGGGCGTCATGGCCGACGCGGTGGACGCGGTGATCGCGCTTTGGCGGCACGAGCGGCCGGACCTCGAAGACAAGCTCTGGCCGGCCGAGGTGATCGGGCGCGTTCAGCGGCTCTCCCGGATCCTCGACCGGAAGCTCAAGGAGTTCAACGCCAAGCACGACCTGGAATCGTGGGAGTTCGACGTGCTCACCACGCTCCGCCGCTCCGGTCAGGCCGACGGCCTGACGCCCGGCGCGCTGCTCAAGGCCGCGATGGTCACGTCCGGGGCGATCACGAACCGCATCGACCGCATGGAGACCAAGGGCCTGGTCGAGCGGGTGCGCGACAGCGACGACCGCCGCTCGGTCAAGATCCGGCTGACCGGCAAGGGACGCCAGGTCGTGGACGAGGTCTTCGTCCTCCACCTGGAGAACGAGGCCGGCCTCCTGCCCGACCTGAAACCGGCTCAGTGGGCCGAACTGATCGGCGGCCTGCGGCTGCTGCTCGAACACTTCGGCGACACGTCACTGGAGTGACTCCAGCGCGGCGGCCGCGGCGTCCAGCGCGGCACCGGGATCGACGCCGAGCTCCCTGGCGGCACGGGCGTATTCGTCCGCCGCCGCCCGCAGGAGTGCCGCCTTGCCCGGCCGGTCGGCGATGTCGGCGACGACCGTGCCCTTGGCGCGAGCGGTGTACACCCAGCCGTTCTCTTCCAGCTCCCGGTAGACCCGGGCCACCGTGCCCGAAGCCAGCGCCAGATCCCTGGCGAGCTGCCGGATGGGCGGCAACCGGGTGCCCGGTGCCAGCGCGCCGGTGGTGATCAACCGGATCAGCTGATCCCGCACCTGCCGCCACGGCGCGATCCCGAGATCCGTGTCGACGACGACTTTCACCGGCATCAGGCGGCTTCGACGCGCGAGCGGTGGGCGAGGTGGTACCAGGCGGCGAGCCCGGCGACGACCACCAGCCACGAGCCCGGGTTCGTGACCTCCGGGATCGCCAGCGTCACGGTGGCGGCGAGCCCCAGCCCCGCGGCGACCCGCGCGCTGCGGACGCGCAACGCGCCGTCGGCCGCACTGTCCCCTGTGGACGGTCGGCGCACGGCGAGCAGGATGACCAGCCACGTGACCGCCGAAACGGCCGCGGCCACCCCCAGCAAGGCCCACCAGCGATGGACCACGAGCCAGACCGCCGCGGCCGCGACGATCACCGCGTAGAGGATCAGGCCCCAGTCCGGGACGAGCCCGCGCACCGCCCGCCGCTCCAGCCCGGCCTCGCGGCGAGCGCCTTTCGGCGGCCGCTGGGCCAGCACCTCCGCGATCAGCGCGCCGATGAGCAGGGTGGCCAGGAAGAGCGAGACGCCGTCGTTGCCGATCCCGGCGAGATCGGCCAGCAGCGGCAACCCGAGGAACAGCCACGGATACCAGAACCGGCGGCGGCGCAGGTAGCGCACGGCCTCGGCGACGTCGGACGGCGAAGGGTCTTCGACGCCCCAGCGTCGCAGCACCTTCTTGCCCTGCTTTTCGCCCGGCCACAGCAGAACCAGGATCGCCAGGCCGAACAGGCCCATGATCAGGGCCACGGCCACGACGTTGTCGAACGGCACGATCAGCCTCCTCGGTCTTGTATCAAGCACATGATACAAGACCGTCGCAACCCCGCCTTCGCGCGTGACCCCCGGGCGGGAAAGATGCTTCCGCCCGTCCGGGTCAGATCCAGCCGAGCGGGGTGACCTCCGCCGCCGACGTCCACGGGCCGCGTCCGCCCGCCTCGGTAAGCGCGCGGAACCGCACATAGCGCGCCCGGGCAGGCCAGAACCGCAGGGTCTTCCGCGCGGCGTCGTCGGCGAAAGTACCTGTGGCGACGGGATTTCCCCATGCCGATCCGTCCGTGCTCAGGTAGACCTCGTAGCCACCGACGCGCCCGTGGTCGGAACCGTCCTGCCGCGGCAAGTAGGCCAGACCGGTGACGGTACGGACAGCACCCAGATCGAGCTGCAGTTCGTGGGGCAGCGGGTCTTCCCCGCCGGACCACTTGGTGTGCCAATGGGTGGCGGGATTCCCGTCGACGGCGTTCGCGGCCGCGCCGTTCTCCCCCACCGTCTCCTGGCTGTCGGCCGAGCGGACGGTCGCGGCGAGCGGCCCGGAGCCCATGACCGGGTCGCTGATGGTCTCGGCGCCCGTCTCGACATGGCCCGCGAAGCGGCGCAGGAAACCATCCGGCCCCTGAACGGTCAGGTCGTACCAGCCGCCCATGCCGCCTTCGGTGCTGAACCAATCCTCGACCGTCGCGCCCTGCGCGACCGTGTACGTCCAAGGCCCACCGCCCCGGTTGCCGGTCCGCACGGTCAGCTCGCAAGCGGCGCCGGCGTTGGTCATCTTCAGGTACACGACGCCGGAACCCGGCCGCAGCACGACTTCCGGATTCGGCTTGCCGCCGGTGGTCGCGGTGATCCGGTTGCCCGCGAACCGGCGCAGGAAACCGTTGGGGCCGTGGGTGGTGAGGTCGTACGCGCCGTCCGGGGAACCGGCCTGCCAATAGTCGGAAAGGGTCGCGTTCCCGCCGAGGGTGTAGCGCCACGGCCCGTCGGTCCGATACGCGTTGGCGTACACGTAGAAATGAGCGCCCGCCGTCCCGGTATTGGCGAAGTCGATCCAGAATCGTTCGGCGGTCACCCGCCCTGAAACCGTCAGCTGATAGGGCAAGGGACGCGCGGCCCGCACGCCGGTCTCCGAAACGGGAAGCTTCTGCACGGACGGCGGCTGCGGCTGGGTGTTCCACGGCCCGCTCGTCGGCACCGGTTTGGTCAGCACCGGATAGGTCGCGCTCGGCGACGTGGTGTCCAACGCCGAAGTCAGATCACCGCAGACGGTGCGCCGCCACGGCGAGATGTTCGGCTCGGCGACGCCACTCCATCGTTCGAGGAAGCGCAGAACGGAAGTGTGGTCGAAGACCTCCGAACACACCTTCCCGCCCCGGCTCCACGGCGAGATCACGAACATGGGCACCCGGATGCCCAGCCCGATCGGCTCACCGGAGACGAATTCGTCGTTCGTGGCGACGGAACTCTTGCCCTCGTTGTCCGAAGCCGGCGGCGCGGGCGGCGGCATGTGGTCGAAGAAACCGCCGTCCTCGTCGTAGGTCAGCAGGAACAACGTCTTGTTCCACACCTCGGGTTTCGACGCGATCGTGTCGAGGATCGACTTCACCAGATCGGCCCCGGTGTTCGGGCCCCACGCGGGATGTTCGGTCTGGGATTCCGGCGCGACGATCCACGACACCGACGGCAGCCTGCCCGCGTCGACGTCGCCCTTGAAGGCGCTCAGCAATTGCTTCGGCGCGACCCGGGCCAGCCCGCGGTCGTACAACGCGCGTTCGGCCGCGGTCAGGGTCGCCACGCCGGCCGCCAGCCCGTCGAGCAGCCGGGTGCGCTCGGCGGCCAAAGCCGAATCCAGGGCGTAGTAGAAGTACTCCAGCTTCGGGAAGGCTTTGCCCGAGGAGTCCTTCACTTTCGACAGAGCCTTGTTGCCGACGGCGAGGAAACTGCTGAAATAGTCCAGCGAGTTGTCGCCGTAATTGTCCCATTCCTGATAGACGCGCCAACTGCGGCCCGCGGCCTGGAGGCGTTCGGCGTAGGTCTTCCACGTGTAGCCGGTGTGCCCGGGGTTCTGCCAGGCGTCGTTGCCGATCGCCCGGGTGGTCCCGTCCGGCTCGTAGCCGAGTTTCCCGGTGAACAGGTACAGCCGATTCGGGTTGGTTGGCCCCATTTCCGAGCAGTGGTAGGCATCGCAGACGGTGAACGCGTCGGCAAGTTCGTGGTAGAACCGCAGCGCCGAGCGGGTGTGATAGGTCAGCGACCGGACGCCCTTGGCCGCGCGCCAGGCGTCGTGACGCCCCTTGTTCCACGCCCGGTGCCCGCCGGACCAGCTGTGGTCGACGTCGGCCATGAACTGGTCGTCGATCGCGTACGGGAGCAGAGTGCCCGCGCCGTCGGGTTGCTGGAATACCGACGCCCCCGACGGTAGCTTGATCGCGGCCGGATCGTTGAAACCCCGTACCCCGCGCA
Source organism: Amycolatopsis sp. NPDC058340 (assembly GCF_042723975.1). Lineage (NCBI taxonomy): Bacteria > Bacillati > Actinomycetota > Actinomycetes > Pseudonocardiales > Pseudonocardiaceae > Amycolatopsis > Amycolatopsis sp. NPDC058340. The sequence goes on from NZ_JBHXIB010000010.1 coordinate 91,082, forward strand.
AGGTCCCGAGATAATGGTCGAACGACCGGTTCTCCTGCATGAACACCACGACGTGCTCGATGACGTCGAGTCCGCCCGTCGGCGCTTCGGCGGCGAGCGCCTGCCGGACGCTCGCCGGGAGCAAGGTGAAGGCGGAAGCCGCACCAGCGGCCTTCAGCAGGGTACGACGGCGCACGGAGCCCTCCAGGAATTGCGTTGAACCCGTTCGATCCATGTTCGAAACTGCACCTTTGATGCGACTATCGAGCAGATAGAAACATAGGTGCCTGATCGGTTCAAGGGTTCCGCCCAGGAGCCGCATGATCGGAGCAAGATGACGCGACTTTCGGATGGTCACGGCCCTCGTGAGTGGCGAGGACGGTTCTAACCGTCCTCGCCACTCACGAGGCGCAAACCGTGGTGGGGGCCGCCCCCCTTGAGCGTCCCCCACCCGGTTCATCCGGCCGGAACCGGCCGGATGTCATCTCCGGTCGTCGTCCGGCCGCCCGGACAAGGCCGCCAGGGAAAGCACCATGACGACCGGCCAGATCACGGCCACCAGCGCGGCGCCGCCGAAGGTGATCGCCGTGACCGAGACCGCCGTCGCGATCAGCCCACCGACGGGTGACACGTAACAAAGGCCCAACGGACCAAGGAAGAGAGCCCACGACAACGCGGCCTTCGCCGATTTGGCCGGCGGACGGGGAACCGGATACCGCCCAGGGCCGACGACCTCGTGGTCGTCGCCCTGATACCACCCACCGGACATCAGCGGCGGATGCGGCGCGAAGAACGCCGGTCTTCGGCCGAACGCCTTCGGCGTCCGCGGGTTCTGCTCCACCGGCACGTGGCGGTGATCCTTCGGCCGTCCCATGACACTTTCCGCGCTGCGCATGACACCCTCCCCCGTCGCCGGCCCGAGGCCTGGTGAACTCTCCCCGTGCCTGGCACAATTACCGGTCGCGGTTCGAAACTTCCGGGTCGTTCTGCCCACTGACCATGCTGACGAGTCGGGGGAGTGGCTGATGCGTCAAATGGAACACAGCACCGATCCGGTTCCCCGGGAACCGGAGGGCCACGATGACCGGTTCCCCCGCGGCTGAAAACGGGAGCCTGGGGACCTGGCGGCGGCTGACACCGGCGGAGCAGTCCGCCCTCCGGCGCGCGGGCCACCTGAAAGTGTGGCGGCCCGGCCAGATCCTCGCCCTCCAGGGCAGTCCGCCCACCAGTATGTTCGTCGTCCTGCACGGCTGGGTGAAGATCAGCGCCACCAACTATCGCGGCGAGGACGCCCCGCTCGCCGCCCGCGGTCCCGCGGAAATCGTGGGCGAACTGGCCCCGATCAGCGGACTCCCCCGTTCCGCCACGATGTCGGCGATCGACGAGGTGCACACCCTCGTCGTGCCGAGGGAGAAATTCCTCGGTGTATTACGCGACCAACCGCGTATCGCCGAGGAGATCTTCCGTACCGCGGCGATCCGGCTGCAGCAATCCGACCGGCTGCGTCTCGAATCCGGCGGACCCGATTTCCCGCAACGCCTCGCCGCCGTTCTCCTGGAACTGGCCTTGCAGCACTCCGTCGACTGGACGGCCGGGAAACAGATCGACCTCCGCTTCAACCAAGGCGAGTTGGCTGGCTTCGCGCGCGTCTCGCGCAGCACCCTGATCCGCGGTCTCGACGAACTCCGGCGGCTGGGCGTGGTGCGCACCGCACGCCAGCGCGTCACCATCACCAGCCCCCGCGCATTACGGGAATTGGCCGCCGGACGGCCACCACCGGCCGTCGAGGCCTGATCCGGCGCGAAATCTCGGCTATCCTTGTCGAGGTTCAACTCTCGCAACCGTTTCACGGGGTGGAGGGAATCGGCACGATGAGTTCTTTCTCGGCAGACACGGAACCGGACATCGAATCGGCGTTGCTCGATCTCGACGCGGTCTCCTTCACCGCGTTACGAGAGCTGGACGGCGAAGCCTTCCGCCGGTCGGCGCACCATGTCGTCGAACGCACCACCCTCGTCCGCGCACGCTACAGAAGCTCCTCCACCTCGGCCGGTGAGCGCATCGACTGATGCCGCCATCAGCCGGGTCTCGCGCCACGTTCCACCGGTTGTCGTGGCGGGACTTCGACGCGCTCGCGCGCCTCGATGGCGACGAGGACATGGCTCGAAGGCTGCGACGAGCCGAGCGAAGCCGTCGCAAACTGTTGATCCACGCCTTGCTGACCGAAGCCGCGAAGGCACCGGATCATTCGGGCCCATTGCCGCCACTGGATTCCGCTTGGGAGCTCCTCGCACGTGCCGAGGCACGAGCACCCCGCTCGGTGAACAGGGTGCTCACCAATCCGTACACCGGCAGCTGGGCAGGCTATACGACTCGCCTGCTCCGCAACGGAATCGACGGCGTCGGTCCTTTGTGGATGCATCTGGGGCACGCGCACGCGATCGCGGTGGCCGCGGCGATCCGGGCGGGGCTCGACTTCGAGACCGCCATCCCGGCGTGGCATGGCAGCGCCATCCTCCCTTCCCTCGGGATGGCCGGATTTCCGGACACCGAAACGTTTTCCTCGGTTGTCGTACGAGGTGCCGACGGCCGGTACTCGCTGTCGAAAGCCGGTGTGACGGTCTTCGTGCCGGAGGCACCCGACTCCGACGCCCCGGGCTGGTGGGGAATCCGGCGGGTGCGAAGCCAGGTCGGCTCGCACCGGTTCTCGTTGTGGCTCGACGATCTCGATCCCTACCGGGGGCTCTACGAACCGATCCCGCCGGAACGGCTGCCGGGCAAGGATCTGGCGGATTGGCAACGGCTGATCGACGAGGCCTGCCGTCTGGTCGCCACCCATCTGCCCGGGCTGGCCCGCATCATGCCGGTGGGCTTGGCGTCCTTGGTGCCGAAACCCAGGGTGCTCTTCCGCAATCCGAGCGCGTCGACCGGAGAAGCTTTCGGCAGCGCGGTCGTCGGGCTCCCCACCGACGGCGCGTCGCTCGCCGAAACGCTGATCCACGAGTTCCAGCACATCGTGCTCGGGGGCCTGCTGCACCTCGTCGAGTTGTACGAGCCGGATCCACGGGAACGGATCTACGTGGCCTGGCGGGACGATCCGCGCCCCCTCAGCGGCGCCTTCCAAGGCGTCTACGCCTTCTTCGGCGTCACCGCCTTCTGGCGCGCATTGGCCAGGGCCGGGACGAGTCCCCGGCGCTCCTCCTTCGAATTCGCCTATTGGCGCGAGCAGACGTGGCACACGCTGCAAGCGCTGCGCGCGGACCCGATGCTGACCGATGCCGGACGACGCTTTCTCGACGGCATCGCCGAACGTCTCGGGCAGTGGCGGAGCGAGCCCGTATCGGCGGAGGCGAGCGAGCTGGCCACGGCCGCCCGCCGCGATCACCTGGCGGGATGGCGCGCCCGGCATCTGCGTCCGGACCCGTCCGTCGTCGCCGAACTGGCGGCGGCGTGGCTCAGCGGAAGACCGAGGCCCCCCGCGAATCTCGACGCGACAAGCCTTCCCCCGACGCCGGTACCGGACGGAGCCTGGTCCCAGGCCAGAACGGACCTCATCCGGCTCACCCTCGGCGGTTCAGCGCGACCGCCGGCGGTACCCGGCGCCACCGCGGCTGATTTCGCCTACACCGCGGGCGAACACCTCGAAGCCGTCGAGGGCTACCGGCAGGAACTCGCCGCGGATCCGGACCGGCCGAACTCCCTGGCCGGACTGGGCCTCGCGCTCTCCGCCCGAGGCCTTCACCCTGCCGCTCGCGCCCTGCTGCACTGTCCCGAACTGGTCCGCGCGGTACATCGGCCCTTGCGATCCGGCGCGCGGCCGCCGACCGTGGAGGAGATCGCCTCCTGGATCGGGCAACTCGTACCGGACTGAGTCACATCAGGATCGGGTCGATGTCGCAGTTGGCACGGGCGCCTCGGCCGGCCGCCTGCGTTCCCGGGTGCGCCTCGCCCAAGATCCGGCGGTACCGCGCCAGGACCGGGTCGCGGAACGGTGCGGCCTCCTCCGCCCGGCCGAGCGCGGCCAGATCCAGTCCGAGATTGAAGGACGCCGCCAGGACCGTGGGGTGATCCTCGCCGAGTACCTGGATGCCACGCTCGATCGCGTCTCGCCCCAGCTCGACCACCCGGTCGAGCTCACCCACCGCCGCCAGGTCACTCGCCAGGTTGATCGTGGCGATGATGGCATAAGGATGGTCCGGGCCGATGGTGGCACGGAACTGCTCGAGGGCGCGCTCGTCGAGGACGCGGGCGGCCGCGGGGTCACCCATCAGCCGCAAGGTCACCGCCAGGTTGACGTTGGCCGCGAGGGTATGCGGATGATGCTCGCCGAGACCGCTCCGGTACCGCTCGAAGGTCTCCTCACCGAGTTTCTTCGCCGCGGCCAGATCACCCGAGTGACGAAGATCGATCGAATGAGCCAGCGCGGCGGCCATCGTCGTGCCATGGGCGTCGCCGTAAGCGAGCCGGAACCTCTTGAGGACCTCCATGGACAAGCTGAGCGCCCCCGGGTGGTCACCGTCCTTCCTCCTGGCCACCGCGAGCAGGAACGAGTTGCCCGCCGAGTCCAGCTGGTCCACGCCGAAGCGGGCGATGAAGTTCTCCGTGAGCCTCTCCTGCTGAATCCGGGCCTGGCCGTATTCGCCCGCCTCACGCAGGTCCACGTTCCGCGAGCTGTTGACACTGAAGGTGCGGACGTGATCGCGGCCGAGGACCTCGATCCGCCGCCGGAGGGTGTCCTGATCCAGTTCCAAGGCCTCCCGGTAGGCACCGGCCAACCGCAGGCTGATCGCGTGCTGATACGCGGCGTAGAGCGTCTCCGGATCGTCGTCGCCGAACATCCGCTTGGCCTTGTGATAGATCTCTTCGCTCAGCTTGGTCGCTCCCGCGAAATCGCCCTGAGCCCGCAGATCGATCGTGATGTTCCGCTGAAGCGCGAAGGTCTCTTCGTTCTCTTCACTGGATATCTGCAGGCGCAGCGCGAGAGTGCGCTGGTTGAGTTCCGCGGCTTCGGCGTACCGGCCGATCGCCCACAGGTAGAGCCCGAGCCGCGACGAGACTTCGAGTGTCTGCGGATGGGTGGGGCCGAGGACCTCGGTGAAGCGCTTGCGTGCTTCGAGGCCGAGCCGCGCCGCCTCTTCGTGATCTCCGTACTCGAACAGGTAGCGCATCAGATTGATGTAGAGCTGACGCGGCCAGTCGTTGTCACAGTCCAGGACGTTCGCCGCGTAGGCGTGCGGCAGCAGTTCGCGGTAGCGCGACCAGTGCCTGCTGGACTCGGGGTCGTTGGGGTCCAGAGCGGCGAGCAGCTGGTGGGCACCGTGCTGCATCCGCGCGTGCACCTGCCTGGCCATCACCCGGTTGCGCAGCACCAGCTGCACCAGCCGGTGCAGCTGGAGGGTGTTGTTCCCGTGGTCGATCTTGGCCAGGCCGTAGCGGTTGATGTCGCGGATGGCGCGCGCCAGTTTGATCGGGTCACGGAGCGCGGCGTCGAGTTCCGGTGAGATCGACACCCGGTTGACCCCCGTGAGCAGGTCACGCGAAATCGGTTCCGGGGAGAAGAAGGCACAGATGTGCAGGATCTGGTGGGCCGCCGGGTTCCGGGTCTTCAGTTCCTCGAACGAAACGTTCCACGCGGCGGCGACGGAAACCTCGTTGTCGGGCGCCGAAGCGGTGTCGAGGATTTCCTCGACCGACTCGTCGAACAGACGCAGATACTCCTGCACCGGCATCCCGGTCACCGCGCGCCAGGCCGCCGCCTGTTCCACGGCCAACGGGAGATCGCCGAGTTTCTCGGCGAGTTCGTCGGCGTCGGCCGGGTCGATCTCCGGGCCCCGTCTGCCGAGCAGTTCGACGCTTTCCTCGCGTTTGAACACCGCGAGTTCCAGCGGGCGCGCGATCCCCGCCCAGTCGGAGTTCCGCGAGGTGATCAGGATTTCACCGGGACCGTTGCGCGGGAAGAACGGCAGCACGGTGTCCGGGCTCTCCGCGGCGTCGAACACCAGGAGCCAGCGGCGGAACGGCCGCCCGGTCCGGAGCGCCTCGATCACCGCCGGGACCGCGACACTGGCCTCGGACGCGCCTTGCAGGCCGAGGACACCGGCGAGTTCGGTGAGCCCGGCGCGGATCTGGGTGGTGTGCGCGGCGTCGATCCACCAGACGAGGTCGTAGTCCTGGAGATGCCGGTAGATGTACTCGGCGGCCATCTGGGTCTTGCCGATACCGCCGAGACCGTGCAGCGCCGAAGGAAGCACGGCGGTGGTACCGCTGCTCAACCGTTTCGTGAGCTGGTCGAGCAATTCGTCCCGGCCGGTGAAGTTGGGGTTCCGCGGGGGGACGTTGCCGAAGACCAGTGGCGGGTCGTCGGGCTGGCGGGTGGGGAAATGCCTGGTGGTTTCCGACGCCGAAGGGTGCGCGATCCGGGTCGTCGGCTCGTTCGCTTCGGGCTCATTGAGATAAGACGAGCGTCCCTGTGTCGCAGGTGTCGAGGCAGGTTGACGTTCGGCCGTCTCAGGCATCATTGAGCTCTCAGTCTTCGTTTCAGCTAGGTGTACTTGGAGGGCTTGGTTCGCCGCCGCGTTCCGCAACCTGTCCGCCCGGGACAGGTACGGCCCGGAAAGGGCGCGCATGAGCGCGGTTTCCAGTTCCACATCGGCCGGGGACTCGCGGGTGAGATCTGGGTCCGGTGTGTTGTTCGGGTCGGCGATGGCGTCTCGGAGGTGGCCGATCAACCGGATCCGGTCACCGAAATGGGTGGCGGCCACTCGGACGACATTGGCCGTTTCCGACCGCCGCGCGCCGCTGAGCAGCAATTCCCGGACTGCCTCGGGAAAAGCGAAGACCCCGTCTGTGTCCCAAGTGGACTCGCCCTCCCTGAGTGCGGGAGCGTACATCATCCCCGAAAGCAAAAGTTCGAGGAGGTGTTCCGGCCCCGCTTCCGGTACGAATTCCTGTCCCACCAGCTTCGCCACGTCGAGACGGACCGGTACCGCCGCGAGCAACTGCGCCAAGCGTAGCGCTGGCGGCGACGCAACACTTCGGAATCGCTGCACTCGTTCGGCGGGTGACAAAGTTACCGGCGGGTCGGCGAAATCGGACTGGGAAATCCGTTCCGTGGCGAGTACGACGGTTCCTTCCACGGCCTCGTCGTTTTCGCCGGTCATCAGTACGGCCCACCAGCCCAGCGACCTCGGCCGCAGTTCGAGGACCGGAACCGGGACGAGATGGGCGGGCACTTCCGAGCCGGGTTCGAGCCAGGCGTCCGCGAGATCGCATTTCCATCGGCCGTTGGGCGCCACCGCGTTCGGCACCCTCAACCGGGCCTTGTGCGGGCTCATACCGCACCGGCCCCACAGCCATCGCGGGAGCAGGTGCACGATGCTCACCGGCATCTTCCTGCCCCACCGCGCCAGCATCGGGTACAGCGCGTCCTTGTTCTGCCAAGCGTCACCCACACCGTCGGTCAGCAGCAGGACCACGCGACGTCCCGAAGAATCCACGATTTCGTCCGGGTTCCGGGCGGGCGCGCCGGGCGTGCCACCGCGGAGAACGAGATCCTCTTCGGTGTCCTTCGCGGTTTCCAGCAGGCGGACCTGAATGGTCCGGAAAGCACCCACTTGCCGGAGCAATTCGACGAACGCGGACACCCTGGGGCGCCACAAGGCCATCGACGGACCGTTGTCGAGGACGAGCGTCAGGTCCAGCCAGCGCTCTTTTCTCGATCGGGTGACCGGCCACCACCGTCCGGTCTCCGCGACCCGGACGGCGGTCGCCACTTCGTCCAGGACCACATTGTTGTGTCGCCGCGAAGCCATCTCCCGTTTCAATGTTCTCAGCGCGCGGAAGTACTCCAGCGATTCGAGGAGTACCGCTCCCCCGGGCCCGGCGCCGTCCACCGCGGGTTCCGGCAGCTCACCGGGTACGGCCTCGATCGCGACGACCTCGCCGTCGTCGTCCGCCTCCGGCGGGGCGTTCACCAGCCGAGAGGGCCCCGGCTCGGGAAGTTCCGGGATCTCTCCGCGTTCGGCGAGCGCGTTGCGGATCCGTACTTTCTCGGGCGGCGGCTCCGGCTGCTCGTCCGGGGCCGGCTCTCCATCGGCCCGCCGTGGCGAGATGGCCGCGGCCAGCCACACGATGTCCGCGACGTCGACCCAGTTCAGGTCCTCGAATCCGAACCGTTTGCCCGCTTGCGGAAAACCGGTGTCCCGCCGGTCCGCCGCCGGGGCGGAACGCGAGTCGGACACACCGCCCGGCCCTGCCATGTCACCGCACCGTCAGTCGTTGCCACAGAGCGTCCACCAGCCGCGGCCATGCCTCCTGATCCGGCTGGTACGCGCCCGACGTCGCGAGATAGACGGCGTCGAGCAGCCTGTCGGTGGGGAGCCCGCCTTCCGCCTTGCTCCGTTCGGCGAATTCCCGGACGAGCCTGTCCCGATGTTCACCGTTCTCGCCGACCAGATGACCGGCCACGATAGCAGCGAGCTGCTCCTCGTCCGGATTCTCGATCCGCAACTGCAGACAGCGGCGCAAGAACGCGGGCGGGAACTCCCGCTCCCCGTTGCTGGTCATGACGACGATCGGGAAGGCGTGGCAGGCGATCCGGCCGTCGCGGACCACGGCGGTGCGCCCCGGATCCGCGGTGTGCACGGTGACCTCGGGATGCCGGTTGCGCACACGCGTCAATTCCTCGATGGAGAATTCGCCGTCCTCGAAGATCGACAGCAGATCGTTGGGCAGATCCGCCTCGGATTTGTCGAGTTCGTCGATCAGCAGGACACGCGGCAGCCTGCTGGGGAGGAAGGCGGTGCCCAGCGGGCCGAGCCGGACGAAATCGCCGATCGGGGGTTCTTCGGCCTCACCGCCACGCTGGGCCTGGCTGGTCGCCGCCGCCTGGACGCGGCCGATCGCGTCGTAGCCGTACAGCCCGGAACTCAGCGCGGTGTGACTGGTGATCGCCCAGCGCAGCACCCGGCCCAGCCCCAGTTCCCTGGCGATCCGGTACGCGAGACTCGACTTCCCCGTTCCCGGGTTCCCCGTGACCAGCAACGGGCGCCGTAAATACAGGGCGGCGTTGACCATGTTCAGTTCGCCGGCGTCCGCGTCCTGCTCCGAAAGCGTGAAAGCGGTGCCGAGACGGCGTTCCGCCTCGCCGTCGTCCGGCGGCGGTACGTCGTTCTCCGGTGGCGGGTCGCCGCGATATGAACGCCACGGCGGCGGCGCGGGCAGCAGTTGCGCCAGGTCGATGTCGTGCATGGGAATACCGGTGCCCCGGTAAATCCACCAATCGGGTGCGTCCAGCCGAGGAGTCCGGCCGTCCACGGCCGCGTCCTGATCGTTCCCGCTCATCCGCGGCATCCCCTTACAGTCGAGTCGGGATCAACGGCTGGTCCAGAACGATCACACGTTTGGGGTCGTCCCACATTACCACCAGATCGTGTGCCAGAGAATTCCGGAACGGTACCGCCATACCGGAATTCGCCAGTTTCCGGCGATCCGGAAGTTCGTTGAAACCGCTCTCCGCGGCCAATACCCAGTCGAGCAACTCGCGCAGGGTCTCCGGCTCGGCGTCCGGATGCCACAGCACGACCGGGAGGCCACTGCGGAGCGCGGTCGTCAGTTCGTCCGGCGCGCCACCCGGTTTCGCCTGGGGCGAAGGGGGTTTCGCCAATACCAGGCCGACCCAGTGCTCGTCGCTCAGTATGGCGTCGATCGGGTGATCCCCGACCTCCGGGCAACCGGAATAGTGCAACCGGTCGGGCGCGGGGTCCTTCACCATCGAATCCCAGCGAACATGCCATGCGCGATGCCAATGCCTCGCCCGCATCCTCTCCAATGACCGTATTCCGAGACGGTACCCGTAGCGCAACGGCTGGGGCTGACCGGTCTCATGCTCCTTCGCCCACCGCTGCACCGGCAAATTGATCAACGTTCTCGGCAGGAGGAATTCCACCGACGCGGACATGCTCTGGCCGGACCAGATCCCCTCGGTCTCCAGTATGACGTCGTCGACCCTGAGCTCGACCTCTTCGATCCCGATTTCCCGCACGTCGCCGAGCGGCGGCGGCCAGATCTCCGGATCGTCCTGTCGCCAGAACGCGAGCGTGCACCGCGTCGGATCCGCGGAAACCGGTTCGAGCATGATCAGCAAATGCAGATGGGGACGGTCCGGAATCGGCGTCCTGGTCAGCCGCTGATGCCCGAACGCCGGGGTCAGCCGCAGCGACCGGGCCTGGTTCGCCAGCCAGCCCTCGATCATCGCGTCCGGTTTGCCTCCGCCCGCGTTTTCGGCCAGCAGGCAGAGAAAGGTCAACGCGGGCGGGATCCCATCCGGTCCCGCGTTGAAATCGGTGAGCAGCTGAAAGACCTCCCACGCGTCGGTGACGCCGTCCAGCCGGGGCGGCGGGACCGCGGGGCCGAGCGCGCGGCTCACCATGACCGCCTGATTCGGGACTCTCATTCCGGTCAGGTGACGACGCAGGCCCACCAGATCCTTGCGGGGGATCAACTCCAGGACGGGACCTTCCAGATCGGCCGGGAAGAGATCCTCGGCGCGCACCACCACCGCGTCCGGGATGACATCCCCGTGCAGTCGCAGATAAGCCGTTCCGGTGAAGGTCTTCACCGAAACAGGTAGCGGATGGTACAGCTCGGGCAACAGGCCCGGATCCTTCTCGATGACGTCCGCGAAAAAACGCTCCGAAGAGATGAACGCGATCGTCCGATCGGATTCGGCGAAGGCCTCCTTCACCGGTTGCGCGTCGAGAATGCGGAAAGCGATATCGACCGCGTCCCCGACCCAGCCGTTGTCGTCGCCGATCACCTCGCCGGAGTTGAGGCTCACCCTCAGCCGCATCTGCGCCTGCGGTGTCCGCGTGTGGTTGTACCGGCGGAGGGCGACCGCGAGCCGTTCCGGCAGCAGGTCGGCGACCAGGCTTTTGGTCGTTCCCGGCGGAAGCAGGATCAAGGCGCCGTCGCCGCGGTCCTCATGCGCGCACGAATCGAAATCGACGCCGCTTTCGGCGAACGCGATCTTCAAAACCTCGTACATGCCCTGATGCACGGCGAGCCGGTCGAGACGATTGCGGTCCGGCGCGGTGAACCCCACGACGTCCACAACGACGATCGTGCGGTCGAGAGCCCGCGTCGGTCGCGCCACTGGCCCCCTCCCAAGGTCCACGGCGCCGGCCCTCCGGCGCCGACCGCCACATTATCGCGTCGATCGGCCCGGAGTTGAGTGTCAATTGACAAATAGGGTGCGGCGGATCGGTGCTACCACTCACTCGCCGAGCAGGCGCCAAGCGGTGAGGGCGAGCCTCACCCGGGTCAGGCCTAGCGGGTCGGTCAGGTCGATGTCCAGGCCTTTGCCGATCTGGGTCAGCCGTCGCGCCACGCTGCTGTGGTGCAGGTGCAGGGAATCGGCGGCCTGCCGCACGGAACCCGTGGCGCAGTAGGCGTCCAGCGTCCGGAGGTCTTCCGGATCCGCGGCCAGCTTCGTGATCGCGACGACGTCGGCGTTGGCCCGCGTGTCCTCCTCCGGGATCCGCGCGAGCAGCGCCAGCGCGCCGAGGTCGCGATAGTGGATCACCGGACGGCGCGCGGTCGTGAACCGCAGCGCTGTCCTCGCGTCCTGCCAGGACCGGTGCGGGCATTCGGCGTCGCCGATCCCCGCCCGGACGTCTTCGGGGAACCGGGCCGGATCCACGGTCGCGGCCAGGATGATGCCGACGTCGCCGAGTGACGCGGCCTTGACCGGGCGCCCGTGGCAGATCCGGCCGCCGATCTTCTCGAGCGGGAGTTCGGACCGGACCGCGACCACACGGATCGGCGCGTCGCCGGGGAACCCCAGCAGCCGCAACGCCCGGTTCCTGGCGGCGTCGTCACTGGCGGAGCTGATCACGAGTTCCACCAGTGCCGGATCGGCCATGGTGGTGCGGGCAGGCCCGTATCGCTCGACGACCGTCGCCACGGCGATCGCGAGCCGGTCCAGCACCGCTTCGTCGAGGGCACCGCGCTCGCCCTCGCGTTCCAGCCAGACCGTGCCGATCTCTTCGTCGTCGAGGGTGACCGCCGTCGTGATGGACGCCGGCACGGAGGTCGGAGCGGCTTCGCGGCCGTCGGGTGCCATGCGGATGGTGCGGCCCGTGCTGTGGAGCCGGATACCCGCCGCGCATTCCGACAGCCCCGCGGTGGCGCGGGCGAGCGCGGGGAGGTCGACCCGGCGCCGCATCAAGGTGTCGTAGAACATCACGACCCGGATCACGCCCTCGACGTCGGGATCCAGATGCGACAACCGCGCGGCCAATGCCTCCATGTCCGCGAGCCTACGCGGCGATCGTCGCGCGAAGGGGCGATCACACGCGACGGATGGCGGCCGCCCTCCGGGCCGGAAGCCGGAAGGATCGTCGTCATGGACCCCGAACTCGAAGCCTTCGTCGCCCTGTTCCCCGCGGCGAACCTCGAAGACCCGATCGCGGACCGCGAGAAGCTCGCGAAACTGGCCACGTCGGTGCCGCGCCCCGACACCTCGGCGATGGAGGTCGAAGACCGGACGGTACCCGGCGACCCCGGCGTCCCGATCCGGATCTACCGGCCACGGGAGGCACAGGGCGCGATCATCTGGCTGCACGGCGGCGGCTGGGTCATGGGCAACCTGGAGACCGAACATCCTTGGGCGGCGCGGCTCGCCGAGGCCTCCGGCGCGGTGGTCGTCTCGGTCGAATACCGGCTGGCACCGGAGAACCCCTTCCCCGCCGCGTTCGACGACGTCTACGCCGTGCTGAACTGGACCGCGGACCACGCGGCCGAACTCGGCGTCTCCCCCGACCGGATCGCGGTCGGCGGGCACAGCGCGGGCGGCGGGCTCGCGGCGGCGACGGCGCTGCGGGTGCGCGACGAAGGCGGCCCGCGGATCTGCTTCCAGCTGCTCAACCAGCCCGGGCTCGACGACCGGCAGGAGTCGTGGTCGGCGCGGAACTTCACCGACACGCCGTGGATGAACCGCGCCAAGATCACCGCCGCGTGGGGGCACTACCTGGCCGGAAAGCCCGCGGCTTCGCCGTATGCGGCCCCTTCGCGGGCCACCGATCTTTCGGGGCTGCCGCCCGCGTACGTGGCCTCCGCCGAGTTCTGCCCCAACCGCGACGAGAACATCGAGTACGCGCTCCGGCTGCTGCAGGCGGGGGTTTCGGTCGAGCTGCACCAGTGGCCGGGCACCTTCCACGGGTCGCAGGCGATCCTGTCCGCCGAAGTGTCCCGCCGTCAGATCGACGAACTGGGCGGCGTCCTGCGCCGCGCGCTGGCCGAGTCATGACCGCACCCACGACAACCGGGCTGCTGCGCCCGTTCGCCGGTGGTTTCGCCGCCGTCGTCGTCCTGCAGATCGTCGGCGCCGTCTCGGGGTTGGCGCCGCTGCTCGCGGTCGTCGAGCTGGGCCGGGCGCTGCTCGCGCCCGGCCCGGCCGACGAAGGCCGGGTCTGGACCGCGGTGATCGTTGGCGCGGCCGGGCTGTTCGTCCGGCTGGTGTTCACGGCCGCGTCGTCGGGGATCGGGCATCTGCTCGACGGCCGGGTCCAGCTCACCTTCCGCCGCCTGCTCGCCGAACGCCTCGGCCGCGTGCCGATCGGCTGGTTCTCCGGGCGTCGCACCGGTGAGCTGGCCAAGGTCGTCGGCGAAGACGTCGGTGCCGTGCACCCGTTCATCGCCCACACTCCCGGCGAACTCGTCTCCGCCTTCGTCGTCCCGCTGGTGTCGCTCGGCTATCTGCTCACCATCGACTGGCGGCTCACCCTGATCACGCTGATCCCGGTCGTACTGGCGGTGGCGGTGGTCCCGTTGATGATGACGCCCGCCCGGCTGCGCGAGCAGGAGGAGTTCGACCGGGGTATGGCGGGGATCTCGGATTCGGTCGTCGAATTCGTCCAGGGCATCGCCGTGGTCAAGGCGTTCGGCGGAGCGGGCCGCGCCCATCGCCGGTTCCGCACGGCCGCGGACGAGTTCGTCGCCACCTTCGTCCGATGGGTGCGAGGGATGGCCGGGCCGGCGGCGGGGATGCAGCTGGCGCTGTCGCCGCCGTTCGTCCTGCTGGTGGTCCTGATCGGGGGCACGTTCCTGATCATCGGCGGCGGCCTCGCCCCGGTCGATCTCCTGCCGTTCCTGGTGCTGGGCCTGGGTTTGACCGCACCCGTCGCCGCACTCGGCCACGGCTTCGACGAACTGCAGGCCGCCCGGCGCGCGACCGGGCGGATCCGCGACGTGCTCGGCGTGCCGCCGCTGCCGGAACCGGAGAAACCCCTTGTGCCGCGGGGACATCGGGTGGAGCTGCGCGACGTCCGGTTCGGCTACGAGGCCGACCGTGAAGTCCTGCACGGAATCGACCTGGTACTCGAACCCGGCACCGTCACCGCCCTCGTCGGCCCCTCCGGCAGTGGTAAGTCCACTTTGGTCACTTTGCTGCCGCGGTTCTTCGACCCGGCGGAGGGGAAGATCCTGCTGGGCGGCGTCGATCTGCGCGAAATCGGCAGCCAGGAGCTGTACCGCAAGGTCTCCTTCGTGTTCCAGGACGTCCGCCTGCTGCGCGCGTCGGTCGCGGACAACATCGCGCTGGCGGTGCCACACGCCGACCTCGACGACATCGTGCGCGCCGCCCGGCTGGCGAACATCCACGACCGGATCCTCGAACTGCCGCGCGGCTACGAAACGGTGCTGCACGAGGAAACCGGCCTGTCGGGCGGGGAAGCCCAGCGGATCTCACTCGCCCGCGCGTTGCTCTCCGACACGCCCGTGCTGGTGCTCGACGAGGCCACCGCGTTCGCCGACCCGCAGACCGAACTCGCCGTTCGCCGGGCGCTGGCGACGTCAAGGGCCGACCGGACGATCCTGGTCATCGCGCATCGCCTGGAAACGGTCGTCGACGCCGACACCGTCGTACTGCTGGAGAACGGCACCATCGCCGAACGCGGCAAGCCCGCGGATCTGCTTACCCGGAACGGGAAATTCGCCGCCTTCTGGCGTTCCCAGCACGCCGCCGAACCACAGGGGGAACCTCGATGATCCGGATGTTGCTGAGCGTCCTCGGCCCCGAACACGCCCCGCCGGTGCGGCGGACCGTGGCACTGATGACGGTGACCGGGGTCGTCGAAGGGCTGTCCTACGCGTTGCTCGTCCCCTTGCTGCGGGCGCTGCTCGGGAGCACTCCCGGCGACGCCGTCCCGTGGCTGATCGCGTTCGGCGCGGCCTTCTCGGTGTTCGCGATTTTGCGCTACCGCGCCGATCTCTCCGGCTTCCGCGCCGGGACGACGTTGCTGCGCGGGATGTACCACCGGCTCGGCGACCATCTCGCCCGGCTGCCGATGGGCTGGTACGGCGGGAACCGCGTCGGTGAGGTGTCGGCACTGGCCGGACCCGGTGTCCTGCAGGCGATGGGGGTGATCGCGCATCTGCTGGCCCCGTTCGTCGCCGCTTGCGTCACCCCGCTGACGATCGTGTTCGTGATCTTCGCCTTCGACTGGCGGCTGGGACTGGCCGCGCTGATCGCCGTCCCGGTCGTGGCGGCGATCCAGCTCCGGACGGGCCGTTCGATGGCCGCGGCCGACGAGGAGGCCGCCGCACGCGGCACCGAGGCGACCGGCCGGGTCATCGAGTATCTGCAGGCCCAGCCGGTGCTGCGGGCCGGAGGGCGGGCCGCGGAACGATTCCGGCTGCTCGACGACTCGCTGCAAGACCTCCAGCGGGCGAACCGCCGGTCCACCCTGTCGGCGCTGCCCGGTGTCGTGGGGCTGACGTTCACCGTGCAGGCGATGTTCACCGTCCTGCTGACGCTGGGCGCCTTCCTCGCGCTCGGCGGGGAAATCGGGGCGGCCGAGGTCGTGGCGATCCTCGTCCTGGCCGCGCGCTGCGCCGATCCGCTGCTCTCACTGACCGACATCGCGGGCAAACTCCGCGGCGCGCGGTCGGTGCTGGCGCGGCTCGACGCGTTGCTGCGCACCGAACCGCTGCCGGAACCGCCGGAACCGGTCCGGCCGGAGCGGCACGATCTGGAGTTCGACTCGGCGGCCTTCGCTCGCGGCGGCCGCGCGGTGCTCGACGGCCTTTCCCTGACCGTCCGCGAAGGACAGAAGCTCGCCCTCGTCGGGCCTTCGGGCGCCGGGAAGAGCACGGTGCTGCAGTTGCTCGCCCGGTTCCACGACGTGGATTCGGGCGCGGTGCGCGTCGGCGGGGTGGACGTCCGCGCGATGAGCACCGACGACCTGATGTCCCGGATCGCGATCGTGTTCCAGGACGTCTACCTCTTCGACGGCACCATCGAGGAGAACATCCGGCTGGGCCGTCCGGACGCCGTCGACGCCGAAGTGCGGGCCGCCGCGACGGCGGCCCGCCTCGACGAGGTGATCGAACGGCTGCCCGGCGGCTGGTCCGCGAACGTCGGCGAGGGCGGCGCGCTGCTGTCCGGCGGGGAACGCCAGCGGGTGTCGATCGCGCGCGCACTGCTGAAGGACGCGCCCATCGTGCTGCTCGACGAGGTGACCTCCGCGCTGGATCCGGTCAACGAAGCGGCCGTCCACGAGGGGATCGAACGGCTCATGGCAGGCCGGACCGTGGTGATGGTGGCGCACCGGCTGCGCACCGTCGAACGCGCGGACCACGTGGTCTTCCTGGACGGCGGCCGGATCGCGGAAGAAGGGAGCCACGGCGAACTTGCCCGGCTCGGCGGCCGGTACGCGGGATTCCTCGAACCGCAAATCGCTTGACGCCGCCGGGGAACGGCAATGCACTGAGCCCATGAAGATCCGTTCCACGACCGCCGACGACCGCGCCGTCTTCGTCGACACCATGTTCACCGCGTTCGCCCGGTTCCCGGACACCGCGGGCGAGACCTGGTCCGCGCTGGAAATGGACCGCGGCCTGCTCGCGGTGTCCGAAGACGGGCGGCCCGTCGGCACGGCCGCCGCGTACTCCTTCGAGCTGACCCTGCCCGGTGAGGTCGTCGTCCCGGCCGCCGGGGTGACCGCCGTCGGCGTCCTGCCCTCGCACCGTCGGCAAGGCGTGCTCAGCGCGATGATGCGGCACCAGCTCGCCGATTTCCGGGCCAGGGGCGAATTCCTCTCCGTCCTGCTGGCGTCGGAGGCGCTGATCTACCGCCGGTTCGGCTACGGACCGGCGACCTACACCCGGCGCCTGACGGTGCAACGCCACCGGGCCGCCTTCGCCGCCGGGGTGGCCGGTGGCTCGATCGAGGTGCTGCGCCGCGCCGAGTGCGGCGAACTCCTGGAGGAGATCTACGACCGGTACCGCCGCACCCGGCCCGGCGCGCTGTCGCGACCGCACCACTGGTGGGCCTCAGGCGCGGGGCAGCCGCCGATCTCCCAGGCAGCGCGCCATATCGCCGTTCACCGCGACGCCGACGGCGTCCCGGACGGATACGCCTCCTACTCCCTCACCGAACCGAGCACCTTGACCGTCGACGAAACCATCGCCGCCGACGACGAGGTGGCCACCGCGTTGGCCAGGTTCCTGCTCGGGCACGACCTCGTCACCGAAGTCGTGTTCAAGCATTGCGCGCCCGACCATCCGCTGCGGTGGCAGCTCGAAGACTTCCGGGCCGGCGAGGTCGGCGGCGACACGGACTGGCTCTGGGTCCGGCTGCTGGACGTGCCCCGCGCGCTCACCGCCCGTGGCTGGTCCACCGACGGCGAGCTCGTCCTCGACGTCGACGACCCGGCGCTCGGCGAACGCGGCCGGTACCGGCTGGCCGTCCAGGGCGGCGAAGCGGACTGCGTCCCGACCGGCGACGAACCCGACCTCTCCCTGGACGTGAGCGACCTGGGCTCGATCTACCTCGGCGGCACCGCGCCGAGCCTGCTCGTCCGGGCCGGGCGCGTCCGAGCCCATCGCCCGGAAGCGGCCGCGCTCGCCGACGCGCTCTTCGGTACCGAGCGTTCGCCGCACTGCCTGCACTGGTTCTGATCAGGTCCGGCGGGTGCCGACCGTGAACAGCAGCGACGCCGCGGTCAGCACCACGCCGAACCACACCACGCTGGTGATCCCGGCGTGGTCCGCGAGCAATCCCGCGAACAACGCGCCCAGCGCGATGGAAGTGTTGTACGCCAAGGTGTTGAGCGACATGGCGGCCTCGAACGTGTCGGGCGCGGACCGCTGCGTCATGGTGAGCTGGCTCAGCTGCACCACGCCGTAGGACAGTCCCCAGAGCACGAGCGCGATCAACGCTCCCGCCTGCCCGTGGCCGATCACGAGCAGCAGCAACAGGGACGTCACGAGTCCGGCCGCTCCGACCGCGAAGCTGACGAGCACGTTCTTCGCCACGAAATGCCCCGCGACGAAGTTCCCCACCGCTCCACCGGCGCCGAAGACGATCAGGCACACCGTGACGAAGGCGGGCGACGCCGACGAAGTGCCTTCCAGGAAGGGACGGATGAAGGTGTACACGCCGAAGTGCCCGAGCACGAAGAGGACGACGGTGATCAGGACCGACCGCAGGCGCGCGTTCACCCGTGGCAGGCCGAACACCTCGCGGACCGGGACCGCGTTCGCCGACGGCAGGGACGGGACCAGGACGAGCACGGCGAGGAAGACCAGGACGCTGAGCCCGCTCCAGATCAGGAACGTGCCCTGCCAGCCGACGAGGCGTTCCAGGACGGTGCCCAGCGGCATCCCCAGCACGGTGGCGACGGAGATACCGGACATCACGACCGCCGCCGCCCGGTTCGCGTGGTGGCCGGGGACGATCCGCATCGCCATCCCCACGCCGATCGCCCAGAACGCGCCGTTGGCGAAGCCCATGACGAGCCGGGTCGCCAGTACCAGCGGATATCCGGGCGCGAGAGCGGTGATCAGGTTGCCGGCGGTCAGGATCGCGAGCAGCGTGGAGAGCAGGACGCGCCGGTTGATCCGCCGCGTCCACGCGACCACGAACGGCACGCCGAGCCCGGCCGAGACGCCGTAGAGCGTGACCATCAGACCGGCGGCGCCCACCGAGATGTCCAGGCTGGAACTCACCGGGGTGAGCAGGCCGACGGGCATCAGTTCGGTGGTGAGGAAGACGAACAGGCTGGCGGTGATGGCGGCGACCCCCGCCCAGCCCTTCCGGGTCGAGTGCGCGTTTTCGGTTCGGGTGACCATTTCTTCTCTCTCGATTCACGAGCATGACGAAGAAACCCCTGCGGGCACGGCGATTCCGACCCTGGGGTGCTTCGTTCCAGCGAGGATCGACGGCGCGCGGGACCATCCCGCGAACGTCTTAGCGCTAAGCTATTCGATGCTTAGCGCTAAGTCAAACGAGTACTCGAGAGAGCCGGTACGTCAGTCGTCGAGGGCGACATCTCCCAGTGACCGCAACAGGTTTCGCAGCAAGGCGGCCAGCTCGTCCCGTTCCTCGGCACTGACCGCGCTCAGGAGCCGATGCTCGGTGTCGACGTGATCGGGCAGGGCGCGGTCGATGAGTTCGCGCCCCGCCCCGGTGAGGTCGACCAGCACACGGCGGCCGTTCGTCTCGTCGGGCAAGCGGACGACGAGGCCACGTTGTTCGAGGCGGTCGAGCCGCTGGGTGACCGCGCCGGAGGTGATCATCGCCGAGCGCATCAGGTCGGCGGGGGTCAGCGTGCCCGCCCGGCGAAGGGTCGCCAGGACGTCGAACGACGACCGGTCGAGGTCGTGGCGCGCGAACGTCTTGCGCAGCTCACCCTCCAGCACCCGGGTCAGCCTGGTCAGCCGCCCGATGACGCCCATCGGGGAGACGTCCAGGTCGGGACGGGCTTCGGCCCACTGGCGAAGGATGTGATCAACGTGATCCGGCACGACCGGAGGTTACCCCGGCCCCCTGAGCCCGCTAGGCCGCCACGGCATAGGTGAGCAGCAGGGCACCCGAAGCGAACCGGCGGTCGCCGACGAGCGTGAACGCCGTCTTCGCGTACTCGCCATCGAAGAGCCGCGTCCCGCCGCCGAGGAGCACCGGGTTCACCACGAGCCGCACTTCGTCGAGCAACCCGAGCCGGACGGCGGAAGTCGCGGCCTCTCCCCCGGCGAAGAGGGCGATGTCGCCTTCGAGATCGGCGAGCCTGGAGGCGTCTTCGACCAGATGCGAGTTGTGCCAGGCGGTGGTCCGGAGCGTGCGCGACAGGACGTACTTCGGCAGCTCGTGCATCCGCCGCCGCTGGGTGACCGAGACCTCGTCACCGGCGGTCGGCCAATAGCCGGCGAGCTCCTCATAGGCCTTGCGGCCGAAGACCATCCCGTCGATCGAGTCAAGCAGTTCGTCGAGGTGCGCTTGGAACTCGCCGTCGGCGAACTGCCAGTCGATATCGCCCGCGGCATCGGCGATGTAGCCGTCCAGTGAAACGTTGATGTGCAGGAAGAGACGCCCCATGTGAACTCCTCGACTTCTTGAACACTCGAACAAGAAGTCAACGTACACTTCTTGAACGCACTGTCAAGAAGTCATACGATGCGACCATGCCACGCACGGGAAGGCCGCGATCCTTCGACGACGATCAAGTGATCGGAGGAGCGCTCGACGTCTTCTGGCGGCGGGGCTACGCGGCCACGTCGATGCGGGATCTGAAAGACGAGCTCGGCATCCTGCCGGGAAGCCTCTACGCCGCGTACGGCGACAAGCACGCGCTTTTCCTGCGAGCGCTGGAACTCTACGCGAGCGGCGCCCGAAGCCAGGGGGCCGTGCTCGCCGAAGGTCCCGTTCTCGCGCATCTGCGCGAACTTCTGCTCAGCGTTTTGGAAGCGGCGCGGGAGCACCCGGGACGCGGCTGCCTGCTGGGCAACACCGCCACCGAACTGCTGCCCGCCGACGAAGCCGCCGAGAAGCTGGTCCACAGTGGATTCGAAGCCCTCGAAACCGGTATCGCGCAAGGACTCGAAGCCGCCCAACGCTCCAGAGAGGTCCGCGCCGACGTCGACTGCGGGGCACAGGCGCGGCTCCTGCTCGTCGTCATGCAGGGCCTGCACGTGGTGGCCAGGGCGGAGGCCGATCCCCGCCGGCTCACCGACGCGGTCGACGCCGCATTGGCGCCCTTGACCGCGAAGTGACCCCTGGGCACACCGGAGCCGGTGTGCCCAGAAGCCGGATCACTCCTCGAAGCCCTCGTCACCGCCGTCGAAGACGTCCTCCATGACCTCGCCGAGGATCATGCCGCCGACCACACCGGCCGCGGCACCGGCGACCACGCCGCCCATCCCCGGACCACGCCTGCCGTGGTGACCGTGGTGGTCGTATTCGTGGCCGTAGTGCTCCTGGTGCCCGCCGAACATGGCGTGCCCGCCGCCGGATTCCGCGACCTTGGCCAGCCAGCCGTCGATGGCGGCCGCCCAGTCGGTGCGCAGCGCCTCCTCGTGCGAAACGTGGAAGCGGCCGAACGAGTCACCGCCGGAACGGAACATCCCGCCGCGCCTGTCCGCCTCCAGCACCACCACGAGGTCGTCCGGGCTCGCGACGAAGGTCAGCTCCACCTGGCTGACCCGGCCGGCGTAGCGCGACGGCGGGAAGAACTCGATCTCCTGGAAGAACCCGAGCTCCTGCCGGACACCGTGCAACCGCCCCGCCTCGACGTCCGCGCTGCGGAAGGAGAAGCCCAGCTCGCCGAACGCCTCCAGCACCCGGTCCTGCGATTCCAGCGGCCCGACGAGCACCGGGTCGAGGTCGCCCTTGTCCGGCGCGCCGGCGATGACGAGTTCGGTGCGCACGCCGACGACCACGCCCGGCAGCTCACGCCCGCCCACCGCGCTGATCGGCGTCTCCCACGGCAGGGCGATCCGGAACGGGATCGTCGTCAGCTGCCCGGCCGTCACTTTCACCTTGCGGCCCGCGCTGACCCGCAGGAACTCCGCGGTCCCGGCCCGCTCGTGGTCGCCGTGCTCCACCTCGACCCTGGTGACCAGCGAAAGCAGGATCTCCTCGATCTGGGCGTCGCTCGAACCGCCCTGGATGCGGACCTGGCCGGTGATCACCTCGCCGGGAACGGCGTGCGGCGAGTCGAGCACGGTGTCGACGGACGGGCCGCCGACGCCGAAGGCGCTGAGCATCCGTTTGAACATCAGGGATTTCCTCCGCTGGGTACTGGAACAGGGGGTACCGGAACAGTTCGACTACTACCGAGATCCGTCGCGGCACGCCAGGCAAACCGGGTCGAAAACCCCTAAACGGGCGCGACATCACTACCTTCTCAGCTCGGCCTGCCGGACGTCGTGCAGGTGGATGACGACGTCGTAGGAACGCCCGAGCGAGATGTCCGCCGGGTCGACGGGGAACAGCGTGCCGATGGTGCGGGTGGGCCGGGCGGTGTCCAGCCAGGCGCGGGCGGCGGGCGGCGCGGTACGAAGGTCCAGGTAGTAGTCGTCGAACCGGACCCGATCGAGGGTGTCCTCGTTCGTCCCGGGCGGCGCGGCCGGGACGGAGAACGGCTTCCACTCCCCGCCGACCGCCGTGTCCTTGGACAGGAAGGAACCCCGGTCGAAGCTGAACCCGATCGGCAGGTAATCGCGGCCAAGCGTCTCGCGCAGGAACGCGCCTTGGGTCTTCGGGTAGACCGCCGGCATGTCGGGGATGTACGCGACGTGGGCGTTGTGCGCGGAGAGCAGGATCTTGTGGCCGGTCCGCCGCTGCCACCAGGCGACGTTCTGCGCCATCGCCTGGTCGCGCAGGATCTGCGCCGCGGGCAGCTCCTTCGGATCCGTGAGGTCGACGGCGAGGAAGCGGGCGGTCTGCGCGACGAACCGGGCGTGCTGCTCGGCCCAGCCGTAGGCGTCCGCCCCGGTCAGGCCCTTGACCAGCTCGAAGGCCTGCTCCGCCTGCGTGGCGAGCCGCCGTCGTTCGTCGAGGGGTTTGCGCAGGTAGGCGAACGCGTCGTCGATCGGACGCAGCCCCGTGTACAGCTCGTCGAGCCGGGGCAGCGCCTCCGGGTGATGGCGGCCCATGTGGTCGGTGATCCGCGCGAAGAACGCGTCGTTCACCGAAGGCGCGCCGAGGTCGTCTCCGACGAAGTGCACCGTGCGCTCGGGATGGGCGCGGTTGTGATCGCGCATCCACCGGATCAGGCTGACGAACTCCTCGCGATCCCACGGAGACCCGGCCAGCGTGCGCTTCGCGATCTCACGGGCGTCTCCGCGCCCGGTCTGGACGTACTCGTCGATCTCCAGCCCGGCGGACCAGCTGAGCTCCAGCGCGAAGGCCCGGAACCCCTTTTCCTCCACGAGGTAGCGGAACACCCGCTCCTTCATGGTGAAGAACTCGTGGGAGCCATGGGTCGCCTCGCCGAGGCCGACCACCTTCGCACCACCGATCATCCCGCCCAGCGCCCGTAGATCGGCGGTGTTCCGGCCGGGCTCGGTGGAGCGCAGCGGATGCGCCACCCGGTCCAGCGACCGCACCGGATCCCGCCAGGCCGCTGCCGTCTCCGCCGCGAGAGCGGGACTCGCCATGGGAGCGAGCACCGCTCCCGTCACCACCACGGCGGCGGCCACCACCGCCTGTCTCGCCCACCGCTTCCGGCCGTTCGTCATACCGTTCACCCCTTCGTCCGATGTCGAAATCGATCATCGTCCGAGGACGGGGGTCGGCGCGCTGAAGTAAAGCTCCTATTTGGGGTGGGGTTTTCCTCACCTCGAACAGGAGCGGGTGGACCCCGCCGCCGGGGTGTGGGACCCGGCGGCGGGAATCCACCCGCGTTTATCTCCCTCCGCAGCGGCTGTCCGTCACTCCGCGCGCCACAACGCGGGTGTGGACGGCGGCTCCCAGCCGGGCTGGGCGGTGTGCGCCTGCAAGCACACGTAACCGCGGCCGCTGTAGGTGACCCGGGCGCCCGCGGAATAGCCGGTTCCCGCCGCCCAGGTCGTCCCGCCGGGCGGGTTGGAGGTCGAAGTCGGCGTCGTACTGGTCGGCCGCGAAGTCGACGTCGGCGTCTGCGGCACGTTCAACACGAAGTCGAACGCGGCCTCCTTGGCCGCTCCCACGTCCCGCACGGTCATCAGCAGCCGCGGGTCGAAGATCGAGTCGGTGTTATTGCGCGGCTCGTTGGGGAAGTAGAGCTGCGTGGTCAGCACCGGCCTGCCGGGGGCCTGGACCTTGACGTGGATATGCCGCGTACGACCGGGGTACAGACCGGGCACGACGGTGCTCAGCGAGAACGCGCCCTGGTCGTTCGTGAACTGGTGACCGCGGAAGGTGTACCCCACGTTGTCGTAGGCGCCGTTGACGTCCGCCTGCCAGAAGTCCAGCAGCGCCCGCGCGATCGGCAGGCAGCCGAGCCCGAACACGTAGCCGGACACGGTGAGCCTCGTACCCGGCGTCCCCGGCGTGACGAGCGAGGTGCGCTGCGGGGAATTCGGCTTGAAATAAGGACCTTCGGTCTGCGGCGGGGTCGGGTCGTCACCGTCGTCACAGGCCGGGGTCAGCTCGGGTGCCTTGCCGCTCGCGACGGTGGTGCGCGCGAGTGCGGGTCCGCCGATCAGCGCGACCGGAGCCGCCACACCCGCGGCGATCGCGGCCTTCAGCACAGTCTTTCGGCTGAGCTTGTTCTCTTCGTCCATACCTGCTCCTCGTGGGGGCTTCGGGAATCACCCTCGACGGTATGGAGAAGATCAGCTGTGGACGATGGACTGGGTTGGTCAGTCGTGGTGAATCTCCGGGGGCGCGTCACCGGTCCGGCGGTAATCACCGGGACTCAACCCCGTTTCCCGCCGGAAGAACCGGCAGAAATAGGCGGGATCCGCGAAACCGACCCGGCTGGCGACCTGCCGCACGGTGAGATCTGTGCCGAGCAGGAACCGTTTCGCCTCCCTTGTCCTTGCCTCGCGCATCAGTTGTGCCGCCGTCCGGCCGGTCGCCGTTTTCACCGCGTCGGTGAGATAGCCCGGTGTGACCCCGATCCGTTCCGCGAGCGCGCCGACCGACCAGAGCCCGAGATCGGGCCGTCCCAGCAAGCGCGCGAATTCCGTGCCCACCGCCTGCGCCCTCGCGGGCGGACGCGGATCCGCCAGCCCGGGAAGCCGTCCCGCCCGCACGATCAGCACATGCGTCAGCGCCCGCAGCACCGAATCCGTACCCTGCCCACCACAACGGAATTCCTCGTCGAGTTCGGCGACGAGCCGCGCCGTCTCCTCGGCCGCGCGTTCGTCGAGCCGCCACGGCTGCTGGCTGAGCCTTCGCAGGGTTTCGCGATCCGCCGGATGTTCGAGCAGGAAATCGTCGGTGAACAACACGACGAATCCGCTGAGATCGCGGGCATCCCAATGATGCACCTGCCCCGGTGTGATGACCGCGAGTTGCGGCGGCCCCAATTCCCAGCGGGTGAAATCGATGACGTGGTCGCCGGTGCCACCGGTGACATGGACGATTTCGTAGAAGGTGTGCCGATGCGGGAACGCCGCCCGTGACATCGGCCCGACCGCGTCGAACGTGCCGACCGTGAACGGCAGGGCGTCCGGCGCGCGGACCTCCAGCCGATGCAGTGGCAATTCCCCCGCCTTCGGTTTCAGGCAAGGCGTCCTCGGCAACACCGTCGTTCCGCGCATGGACCGGTCCCTTTCACCACACTGGGGAATGAAAAGTCTAGACCAATACCGGGGGCGGTGACTGCCGACGGAAGTCGCTTCTCCGTCTCCCGGTACAGTCGGGATCATCGACGCACGTCCGAAGGGTCACCACGCGATGTCTCCCATCAAGTCGCGCGGTCGGGCCCGGTGGTCGCTCGGCGCGTTCGCCGCCTTGGCCCTGGCGTGCGCCGTGGCCTTGGCGACAGCGGGCAACTCCCACAGCGACCTCGAGATCTACCGTTTCGGCGTCGACACCCTGTGGAGCGGCGGTGATCTCTACGGCGCCTTGCCGCTTTCCGACGCCGGTATCCCCCTGCTGTTCATCTATCCGCCGTTCGCCGCGTTGGTGCTCACCCCGCTGGCGCTGGTGCCGTGGACGGGCGCGGTGCTCTTGCTGTTCGCGCTCAGCCTGGCCGCGCTCGGCGTCACCTTCTACGCGATCACCCGCACACTGTGGCCGTCTGGGGACCGGCGGAAGGCGCTGCTCGTCGCGTCGCTGGCGGTCACCCCGGCGCTCTTCCTCGAACCGGTCCGCCAGACGCTCGGCTTCGGCCAGATCAACCTGCTGCTGATGGGCCTCGTCGCGGCCGACTGCCTGCTGGCGCGGGGCCGTTACCGGGGCATCGGGGTCGGTCTCGCCGCGGCCATCAAGCTGACACCGATGGCGTTCCTGCTGTTCTTCTTGGTACGCAAGGACTTCCGCGGCGCGATGACCGCGTTGGGCACGTTCGTGGCCGCCTCGGCGGTCGCGTTCGCGGTCGCGCCGGAGGCGTCCGCGCGCTACTGGTTCGGCGGGCTCGCCGGAGCGTCCGGGATCAGCGGGACTTCGTTCCACACCAACCAGACCCTGCAGGCCGTGCTGGCCCGGTTCGGCGTCGAGTCCGCCGCGAAGCCGCTCTGGATGGTCCTCACCGGCCTGCTGCTGGTGCTGGTGACGGTGACCATGTACCGCTCGGCGCCGGTGCGAGCGCTCCTGCTGAACGCGACGTTCGCCCTGCTCATCTCGCCGACCTCGTGGTCGCATCACTGGGTGTGGATCGCCCCGGCGCTGTTCACCACCGGCGCCTACGCGGTCCTGCGTCGCCAGGACCGGCGCAGGGCCGCGGCCTGGATCGCGGTCACCGGCGTCGTCGCCACGATCTTCGTCGCGGCACCCTTCCGGTACTTCCCCGCCTTCGACCGGCCGGGCCAGACCTGGACGACCACCCAGCAATGGCTGGGAAACTGCTACGTCCTCGCGGGTCTGGTCTTCCTCGCCGTCGCGGGTGCGCTCTCCCTGCGGAAACGCCGTCTCGCCTGAAAGGACCTCGATGCTCGACCTGACCGGTAGCACCACCCTCGTCACCGGGGCCAGCGGCGGGATCGGCCGGGGGATCGCTCTGCGCTTCGCCGAGGCGGGCAGCGCCGTCGCCGTGCACTTTCACCGTGACGAGGCCTCGGCGCTCGCCGTCGTCGAACGGATCCAGGACGCGGGCGGCACCGCGAAGACGTTCGCCGCCGACCTCACCGACGACGGCGAATGCCGGCGGCTGGTGGCCGCCGCCGCGGCTTGGAACGGGCGGCTGGACACCCTGGTCAACAACGCCGGCGTGCAGCCGGTCGAGCCACTGCCGGAGATGTCGGCGGAAAGCTGGCGCGCCGTCCTCGACACGAACCTCACCAGCGCGTTCTCGTGCACCCAAGCCGCCGCCGAAGCGATGAACGGTGGCAGCGTCATCCACATCGCCTCGATCGAAGCGGCCCAGCCCGCGCCGGGACACGCGCATTACAGCAGCGCGAAGGCCGCCCTGGTCATGCACGCCCGCGCCGCCGCGCTCGAATACGGGGCACGGGGACTGCGCGTCAACGCCGTCTCCCCCGGCCTGATCGACCGGCCCGGCCTCGGTGACGCCTGGCCGGAGGGCGTCCGCCGCTGGCGACAGGCCGCTCCGTTGGGCAGGCTCGGCACCCCCGGCGACATCGCGAACGCCTGCCTGTTCCTCGCCTCGCCGCTCGCGTCGTGGATCACCGGGCACAACCTCACCGTGGACGGCGGTGTCTCCGCTCATCCCACTTGGTGATCACGGCGTCTGTGTCATCTGACGTGGAACGCCGGCGTTCTTCGCGCCTAGCGTTGCGCACATGATGCGGACGACGAAGATCCTGCTGGCCGTGACCCTGGTGTTCACCGGCCTGAGCGCCGGCACCGCGAGCGCGGACACCGGCTGCACGTGGACACCGGGCACCCTGCCACTGCCCGCCGGGAGCACCACGGGCCACGTCAGCGGCGCCGCGAACGGCGGCTGGTTCGTCGGCAGCGGCTCGACCACCGACGGCGTCCGCTGGCACGACGGGACCGCCGAAATCCTTGGCCAGGCGTTCGGCCACCAGACGATGCTGAGGGACATCAACGACTCGGGAGAGTCGGTCGGCACCACGATCGTCGACTCGTTCGAAAACGGCGCCGTCGTCCACCGGAACGGGCGATACGAACAGCTGCCCCTGCCGCAGGGTTATCGGGCCGGACGGGCCAAGGCGATCAACGACGCCGGCGACATCGTCGGCATGGCTTCGAGATTCGCGGACACCTTCGACCTGATGCTGTGGCCCGCTTCCGCCCCCGGCTCGGTGCAGGTGATCAATCCCGACCCGGCCGTCTACTCGTATGTGAGCCCGGTCGACATCGACGAGCAGGGCCGGATCCTCATCCGCGCCGAAGGGCAACGGCTCGCCTACTTCGTCCGCGAAACCGGCGGATCGCTGACCGAGCTGTCGTTGAAGACCGACCGCGTGGACGCCTTTCGCGGCGGACGGATCTCCGGTGCGATCTACGAGAACGGCAAGTTCGTGACGGTCGAATGGGATACCGCCGGGCAGATCGTGCGGCGGCTGGACGTACGGGCCCAGGAGTCCGTGGTCGATTCGGGAACGCTCACCTCGGGCACCTACCGGACCGCCGACAAGCAGTACGCCGTCGGCGTCTGGGAGAACGGCGCACTCACGCACACGCTGCTCACCGACCCCGACGGGGCCTTCGGGAGGCCGGTGCTCACCGACGATGGAGTGGTCGCGGTTTCGTACGACTACACCGGTGTCATCGCGACATTCACCCGAAGCTGCTCCTGAAGCGCCCAACAGGTGCTTCTTGAAGACTTCGGCGGGTTTGTCGCGCGGGCGGTCGTTCAGTTCGTCAGCGATAGCGTCGAGTTCGGCGTGGCGGGCAAAGAAATGAGCCATCATCCGACCTTCACCATGGCCACAGGAATGCCGGTAAATCTCTGCGATCCTCGCTCTCCCCGGCAGCGCGGAAGCATGAAAATACCAATGGCCTTCTTCGTCAGTACCTCCCCAAGGGAACCGACCTGTCGACCTTCGGTCAGGACGGCCTGGACAACATCGCGAACGAGTTGAACGGTCGACCGCGGCAGACACTCGGCTGGCACAATCCCCGAGAGGCCTTCACGGAAGTCTTGCCAGAATAGGGGTGATGCACTGACCGCCTGAATCCGCCAGGGATAAGGCGGAGGCTGCCGTGTGCGTGGCCACCGCGCCCGGCTGGACGACATCGTCATTCACCGCGCCGCGTGATCCGGCTTCAGTGGGGTGGTCACGGTTAGCCGGCTGATTGCGACCACCTCACCCTTTTCTTCAAACGTCCTACATCGTTCGATATAGCCTGAATATGCTATAGCACAGGTGTTCGATCCGGCGTAGCGTTGATCTTGTGTCCAGCGACGATGCCTCCCCGAAGACGCCCACCCAGTGGTGGCGCGTCGACACCGCGACGCTGCACGCCCGCAAACAAGAACTCGAAGTATTGAAGCGCCGGCTGGACGCGGAGCAGAACGCGATCCTCGCCGAAATCAACGCCCGCGGAGTGCGGGGCTGCAGCGGTCATTCGACGCTGGCGGGGTTGATTTACGAGGATTTCCTGGTGTCGGACAAGGAAGCCAGCGCCCGCGCCGACCGGGTCCTCGCCCTGCATCCCGGCCCGTCCCTGGGCGGCGACCCCGAACCACCCTTGGCGCCGTTGACCGCCGAAGCCGCCGCGGAGGGTGCGATCGGCGGTGGCCAGATCGACGCGATCATCAAGACCCTCGCCCGCATCCCGTCCACTGTGCCTGAGGAGGATGTGCGGGCCGGGGAGAAGATCCTGGTCGAGCTGGCCCGGCACGCGGGGCCACGGCAGATCGCCCGTGCCGGACGCCGCCTGCTCGACGAACTCGACCCTGATGGGAAGGAACCCCGCAACGAGGATCCGAAAGAGACCCGCCCGGAGTTGCGGTTCGTGAAGCACCGCGACGGCACCCTCGGCCTGAAAGCACGATTGGACCTGGAAACCTACGCCCGCCTCAAATCCGACCTCGACCCCCTCGCGAAGCCGCACAAAGCCATCGACGGGGTCCGGGACTCCCGCACCCAGGACGAACGCTACGGGGACGCCTTCACCGACTACGTCCGGTTGAAGACCACCAGCCGGAACCTGCCCGGCCAGGCGGGCGAGGCCACCCACATCCTCATCACCATGTCCTACGAGGACCTGATGAACGATCTCGGCGAAGCCCACCTCGACCTCGTCGGCCCGATCAGCGCCACCGACGCGAGGATCCTCGCCTGCGACGCCCGCGTCCGACCCGGCGTCCTCGGCACCGCGGGCGAACCGCTGGACATCGGCCGCTCCAAACGCACCGTCTCCCTCGCCCAGAAATACGCGCTCACCCTCCGCGACGGCGGCTGCGCCTTCCCCGGCTGCGACATGCCCGTACCCCGCTGCACCGCCCACCACATTGTTTTCTGGCGACACCACGGCGAAACCAAAATCGACAACCTCGTACTCCTCTGCACGAAGCACCACCGGTTGATCCACCGCAGCGAATGGACAGTCCACATCGCCCAAGACGGCCTGCCAGAATTCACTCCGCCCGCTTACCTCGACCCGACCGGGACACCGAGGCGCAACACCATGCACCTACGGACATAGGCCGACCCCGTCGCTCCACCGAAACCGAACTCGCGACCGGCCGCAAGAAAACTCCCGGCCGTGATCACCGGCGCCGCCGGACGGCGAGTCCGGATCGCCTAGCGAAACCCGCCGACCCCACCGGAGCTCCGAGGCCGCAAAAGTCACCGGCTCCGGATCTCGGCCCCGTGCTTCAGGTTCGTGACCAGCGCCGTCGACTTGCCCGTCACGGCGGCCGCGAGTGGTCGTTCGAGCCCCGGAAGCCGGGCCACGTGAAGGAACGCCCGGCGCGCCAGGAGCAGGAATCGGTTGGCGGGCAGGAACCATCGCGCGCCTCGACGGGCGACCTGCTGCTTTTCGGTCACCACCGGGCGGACCAGGCTCTCGTACTCCGCGAGCGCGGTCTCGATCGTGGATGCCCGGGTGATCTGCTCGGCCAGTACGAACGCGCCCGCGATACCCAGTGAAGCGCCCTGACCGGCGAGAAGGGAGACGGCATAACAAGAATCGCCGACGAGCACGACCCGCCCGCGGCTCCAGGAAGGCATCTCGATCTGCGCGACCTGGTCGTAGTACACCTCGCCGGGAGGCGGGCACAGTTCGAGCGCCTTCGGCACCGCCCAGCCGAGCGAACCGTAGGTCGCGCGCAGCGCCGCTCGCGCGTCGGCCGGCAGGGCCGGATCCGTCGTCCGGTGCACGGCGAACGCCGCGAGTTTGCCGCCGCGGAGACCGTAGAAACCCATCTGCATCCCGACGGTGTCGGTCAGGCAGAACCGCTCCCCCACCTGTGCCCGAATCCCCTCGTCCTCGAAAACGAAGGCCGCCGTATGGAAACCGAGATGACGCAAGAACCGGCTCTCTTCACCGAAGACCAGCCGCCGCACGGTCGAATGGATCCCGTCGGCCCCGACCAGAAGGTCGGCTTCGAGGGTCTCGCCGTCCGCCAGGGTGACCCGCACCCGGTCTCCGAGGTCCTCGACGCCGGTGACCCCGGCACCGAACCTGACGTCCACTGTGGACGGAAGCCCGGTACGCAGCACGCGTTCCAGATCCGGCCGCATGATGCTGCGGAGCCGTCCCCGCACCGACTTGGCGAACTGGACGTAGTCGATCGCGGCCCGGCGGCGGCCGTGTTCGTCCAGCAAGCTCGCCTCGTCCACCTGATACGCCGTTTCTTCGACCTGGGGCAGCAGCCCCATCTCCTCGACGGCGTCGAAGCCGGGGCCGAAGAAGTCGATCATGTAGCCCTGTTCCCTCGGTCCCGCGGCCCGTTCCAGCACCACGACCTCGACGTCCAGCGTCGCGAGCCGGTGCGCCAGTGCCAGACCGGTGATCCCGGCACCGCAGATCGCCACCTTCATGGGGTCCCTCCCTTTCGTTCAGCCGACCAGCCTGCGCAGGACGGCCGGGGAGACGATCCGGCCGGACTCCGGTCCGAGCGCCCGATGCAACAGAAGCCCGTCCACCACGGCGAAGAGCACCGCCGCCGTGTCCTCGGCGTCGGCCACGCCCCGCTGAGCCAGCCACCCGCCGAGCCTGGTGCGCAGGTCGGCGAGCAGCTCGCGGATGCCTTGGCGCAAGGTGTCGTCGCGGGTCGCGGCGAGGTAGGCCTCCGCGAACAGCAACGACATCGGGTCGGTGCCGGAGTATTCGCCGACCGACGCCAGCAACGCGTCCACCGCGTCCGCGGGCGTCTCGACGGCCTCCAGCGCCGGCTCGAAAGCGAGCGCGACTTCGCGCATCGCGCCGAGCACGGCCTCGGTCATCAAGGCCTGCAGCGACGGGAAGTGGTAGTGCACGACGCTCGGCGTGACACCGGCGCGCTCGGCCAGGATCCGGGTACTGACCGCGGACCACCCGAGTTCGGGCACGAGCGCGACAGCCGCTTCGAGCAACCGTTGCCGAACGAGCCTGCCGCGAGCCGCGGCCGGGGATCCTGCCACCGTCATCTCCTAGGGCGTTCGTCCTGTACGACTGCCCTGATCGTATGCCCGGATCCGGCCGCGACGCAAACTCACGCCGTTTTCAGCCGCGCCACCACGCGTTCCGCGGTCGCGACACTGGACTGCGGGTTCTGGCCGGTGATCAGGTTTCCGTCGGCAACGACCGCGCTCGACCAGGCGGCCGCCGGAGTGACGATCGCGCCCTGTTCCCGAAGCCGTGCCTCGACGAAGAAGGGAGTCTTCTCACCCAGTCCGCCCTGCCGCTCCTCCTCGTCACTGAACGACGTCATCGAGCGGCCGGCGAAGGTGAACGAGCCGTCCTCGCGGCGCGCGCTGAGCAAGGCGGCGAGTCCGTGGCAGAGCGCGGCGATGGTCTTGCCCTGCGCATCGGCGTCGTTCAGCAGGACGCCGAGGTCGGCGTCGTCCACCAGGTCGGTCATCGGGCCGTGTCCGCCGGGCAGGTAGAAGGCGTCGTAGGCGTCGGCCGAAACGTCGGAGAGCTTGAGCGGCGCCGAAAGTTCGAGTCCCTTGAGGTACTCGGCGAACTTCGCGCCCGCGGCCGGGTCGACGCCGCCGCGTTCGTCGAGGCTGATCGGGTCGACGGTCGGCCGGAGCCCGGACGGGGTCGCGATCTCCACCCGGTGGCCCGCCGCGGCGAGCACCCGGTGAGACTCGGCGACCTCTTCGGCCCAGAAGCCCGTCGGGTGGTCGGCGCCGTCCGTGAGCCGCACGTGGTCCGCGGCGGAGACGATCATGAGAATGCGCGCCATGGCTGTTCCTTTCGTTGTCCGGGAGCGTTGTGCCCCACTGCCCGCTTCAACCGGGTCGTTGCCGCGAGTACTCCGCGACGACGGCTACGATCCATAAGATTTCTTATGGAAGGCGGTTTGCATGCCCAACTTGGACCGGCTGGCGACCTTTCTGTCGATCTACCGCCTCGGTTCGCTCTCCGCGGCCGCCGCGGAGCTCGGCCTGACCCAGCCCGCCGTCACCGGGCAGCTGCTCAAGCTCGAGGAGGAACTCGGTGAGCAGCTCTTCGTCCGGTCGCGGCTCGGTGCGGCGCCGACCGCCCGCGCCGCCGAACTCGCCGCCAGGATCGGCACCCGGATCGACGAACTGCGAGGCGCTCTGACAGCGGGCGACGACGAGGTCCAGTACCGCGAGCAGGTGGCGCTGGGCGGCGCGAGCGACGGCATGGCGACGCGGTTCCTGCCCGCGCTCGCCCCGTTGACCGAACGCGGGCTGCGGCTCAACGTCACCCTCGGGCTCGCCGACGAGCTCCTGTCCGCCCTCGAAGCCGCGCGTCTCGACCTCGTCATCTCGTCGGTCCGGCCTCGGCAACGCGGCATCACCTCGATTCCGCTGATCGACGAGGAGTTCGTGCTCGTCGCCGCCCCCGCGCTCGCCCGGAGCGTCGATCCCGCGCTGCTCGCCGCCGATCCGGTACCGGCACTGGCCCATCTGCCGCTGATCGCCTACGCCGCCGATCTGCCGATCATCCGCCGCTACTGGCGCAGCGAATTCGGGCGGCGGCCGCCGAACCGTGTCGCGATGGTCGTGCCCGATCTTCGCGCGATCCTGGCCGTCGTCGTCGCGGGCGCCGGCGCGAGCGTGCTGCCGCGCTACATCGCCGCGGCCGCGCTCGAAGCGGGCTCGGTCTCGATCGTGCACACCCCGGAAGTGCCGCCGCTGAACACCATCCATCTCGCGCACCGGTCCGGCACGGTGCGGCCGGTCGTGACCGTCATCCGCGACAGGCTGCTGGAACGCGCCCGAGCCTGGGGCTCACTCTGAAAGCGCCGGATGCGGCAAAAATGACCTCTTTCCCCGCCGGAGCCTTCGCGAAGCTTGCTCTTCCGAACCCGTTTCCCGGAGGACACATGGTCTCGAAACCCCGCCTCGCCCTCGGAATGCTCGTCTTGGCCGCCTTGGCCGGCGGATTGCTCGCGTTGCTCATCGCGCTCGACGTCGGCGCGTTCTGGGCCAAGACGCTGCCGCTCGTCTTCCTGGCTGGCGGTGCGGCGTTCGCGCAGTCCCTCGGCCTGTTCAACAAGACGCCGAAGGACTAGGCGTGCGTCAAACGCGTTGCGGCGCGAAGGTGCGCCGGTAGTCCTGCGGGGAAACGCCGACGACCTTGTGGAAATGGTGACGCAGCAAGGCTCCTGAGCCGAAGCCACAGCGGCGCGCGACCTCGTCGATGCTCATCGTCGTCTCCTCGAGCAGGGACCTCGCGTGCAGAACCCGTTGTGTCGAAAGCCATCGGTGCGGTGTGGTGCCCGTCTCCGCGACGAACTTGCGGGCGAAGGTGCGCTCGGACATCCGGGCCCGGCGGGCCAGATCGGCGACGGCGTGTTCGTGGTCGATGGTGTCGAGCATCCAGGTGAGCACCGGCTGGAGACTGTCCCCGGTGCACTCCGGGATCGGCACCTCGACGAACTGGCGTTGCCCACCTTCCCGTTGCGGCGGCACCACCATGCGCCGGGCGATCACGGTGGCCGCGGCGGAGCCGAGCTCGCGCCGGACCAGATGCAGGCACGCGTCGATACCGGCGGCCGTTCCGGCGCTGGTGATGATGTCGCCGTCGTCGACGAAGAGGACGTCCGGATCCAGCCGCGCCTCGGGGAAACGCTTCCGGAACTTCGCGCTCTGCCGCCAATGGTTCGTGCACCGCCGCCCGTCGAGCAGACCCGCGGCGCCCAGCACGAACGCGCCGGTGCAGACCGAAAGGAGCGTGGCTCCCCGCGCCGAAACCGCACGGAGAGCTTCGAGCACCGCGGGCGGGTATTCGTCGCGCACGTCGCAGGCGGGGACGACGACGAGGTCCGCGTCCTCGGTCGCTTCGAGACCGTGTTCCGGGGTGATCTTGAGGCCGTGGCCGAGGCTGAGCGGCTCTCCGGCCCGCTCCCCGCACACGCGGAAGTCGAGCAGTGGCACTCCGTCATCGGTGCGGTCGCAGCCGAACACCTCGCAGACGACGCCGAACTCGAAGGCGGCGAAGTCGTCCAGCAGCACCACGGCGACGCTTTTCAGCATGCCCGGAGCATAGCTGGCAGGATTTTGCCGCACAACGACAGAACTGCCACTTCTGGCAGGATGTCGAGCGGCGCAAACTTACCGCCATGACCGCAATCATCGTCACCCTCGCCCTGATCGCCCTCGTCACCTACCTGCTGGAGCGCAATCACGCGCGGCAGGGCCGCCCGGACGCCGCCGGCGGCGATCCGCTCGGCCGGCCCTTCTGGCGAGGAGGCGCCGCGGTCTGAATCCCGCGCGAACTTCCCCCAAAGCCCGTCACCGCGCGTTCTTCACCGCTGGGTACCCGAGCCATGGCAGGCGGTGACGAGCGGCAAAACCGAGGAATGCGAGGAAATCTCGCCAAGAACCCCAGTTCAGCAGGGTTGTCCGCGAGAGAACCCGGTCAGATCTCGTGACCACCGGTGTCACGAGCGACACGTTCCTTGCCGAGAACGACGACGAAGATCGCATCCGCCGAGGTCAAGCCCACAATCAGCGGTTTAAACCTCTTCGCCCGCATTTTCTGCCGGTTACCAGTTTTCTGGTTAGGGTGCAGTGGTGCAAACGGGTTAACTCGGGCGGAAGGAGATCGCGCCGTAGTCGGCGCGTGTCTGAACATGAGTTCGCAGGACGGTAAACAAGCGGAAGAAGAGGTCGTCGCGGAGACCGCGTCGGACCTCGCCCACGCGCCGGACACGACAGGTCCGGGGCACCCGCCCGATGAGCACGTCCCGCTCGACCTCGCCGCCGAACGCCCCGCCGAGACCGACAAGACCGTTTTCGGTGTGGCGGCGGTGCTCGCGCTCGCGATCATCGTCTGGGGTGTCCTCTCCCCGGAGAGTCTCGCGAGTGTCGCGTCGACCCTTCTCAACGACGCCGTGATCCCTTACGGCGGCTGGGCGTTCGTGTTGACCGCGAGCGGTTTCGTGCTCTTCGCGGTCTGTCTGGCCATAAGCCGCTACGGCCGGATCCCGCTGGGCGGTGACAAGGAACTCCCCGAATTCCGGACGTCGTCGTGGATCGCGATGATGTTCAGCGCCGGTATGGGCATCGGCCTGATGTTCTTCGGTGTGTACGAACCGGTTTCCCACCTCGCGAGCCCG
The DNA here is from genome assembly GCF_042723975.1 of Amycolatopsis sp. NPDC058340. Lineage (NCBI taxonomy): Bacteria > Bacillati > Actinomycetota > Actinomycetes > Pseudonocardiales > Pseudonocardiaceae > Amycolatopsis > Amycolatopsis sp. NPDC058340. The sequence goes on from NZ_JBHXIB010000010.1 coordinate 127,609, forward strand.
CCCCCGGGCACCGCGGCCCCGAACTCCGACGAAGCCGTCCACACCGCGATGGCGACGACGTTGTTCCACTGGACCGTGCACCCGTGGGCGATCTACGCCGTCGTCGGCCTCGCGATCGCCTACAGCACCTTCCGGAAGGGCCGCAGCCAGCTGATCAGTTCGGTGTTCGCGCCGCTGATCGGCAAGCGGCGCACCGAAGGCCCGCTGGGTAAGGCGATCGACATCATGGCGATCTTCGCGACCCTGTTCGGTTCGGCCGCTTCGCTCGGCCTCGGCGCGCTCCAGGTCGGTGGCGGGATGGGCGCCGTCGGCTGGATCGACGATCCCGGCAAGGGACTGCTGGTCGCGATCATCGCGATCCTCACCATCGCGTTCATCGCGTCGGCGGTGTCCGGGGTGGCAAAGGGAATCCAGTGGCTGTCCAACATCAACATGGTGCTCGCCGCGGTGCTCGCGGTGTTCGTGCTGGTGGTCGGGCCGACCGTGCTCATCCTCAACATCGTGCCCGGCGCGATCGGCGACTACTTCCGCGAGCTGGCGGAGATGTCCGGCCGCACCGGGATGACCGGTGGCGAAGAGATGCAGACATGGCTCGGCGGCTGGACGGTCTTCTACTGGGCGTGGTGGATCTCGTGGACGCCCTTCGTCGGCATGTTCATCGCGCGGATCTCGCGCGGCCGCACCATCCGGCAGTTCATCTTCGGTGTCATCGCGATCCCGAGCATCGTGAGCCTGATCTGGTTCGCGATCTTCGGCGGCGCGGCGATCAGCAGGCAGCGGGCCGGGACGGATATCGCGGGCGCGGGCAGTGCCCAGTCGGCGACGTTCGAACTGCTCGAGACCCTGCCGTGGTTCGTCCCGATCGCGATCCTGGTGATGATCCTGGTGTCCATCTTCTTCGTCTCCGGTGCGGACGCGGCGTCGGTGGTGATGGGCACCTTGTCCCAGCGCGGGAGCGTGCACCCGAAGAAGGGTGTCGTCATCTTCTGGGGCGTGCTGATGGGCGCCGTCGCGGCGGTGATGCTGCTCGTCGGCGGGGACAAGGCGCTGACCGGGTTGCAGAACCTCACCATCCTGATCGCGGTGCCGTTCGTGTTCGTGATGGTCGGGTTGTGCGTGTCGGTCTGGAAGGATCTGCGCAACGACCCGCTGATGAAGCAGGAAGACGCGATGATGTTGTCGCTGAAGGAACTGCACGAGGAACGCACCAACGGTGGCCACGGCCGCCGTCGCATCCTCGGCCGGTCGAAACAGCGCACCTGAGTCGATGAGTACGTGAAGGCCCCCTTCGAGTGAAGGGGGCCTTCACGTATTTCAGGCGCGTCCGATGGCGACGAAAGCGCACAACGCGAGGTACCCCAGGTCCAGCAACGCGATCAGGGGTTCGCGGCGGCGCAGCCGCACGACCAGCGCCCCCGCCATGACCAGCGCCAGTCCGAGGGCCGCCAGCGGCACCAGGGCCGGGGCGATGCCGAGCAGGGCGGGAACGACCAGGCCGACCGCGCCCAGGATCTCGACCACCCCGATGAACTTCACGGTGCCGGGGCCGAAATCCAGCACCCATCCCGCACCCGAAGCCACTCCGGCGATCGTCTCCCTGCGCAGGAACAGTTTCCCGACGCCGGACACGAGGTACATGACGGCGAGCAGACCGGCGACGATCCACAGCGCGGTCTCCATCAGTGCGCCGCGAACTGGCCGGGCGTGTAGTCACCGGCGGGCTGCCGGGTGATGACGTTCAGCCGGTTGAAGGCGTTGATGAGCGAGATCTGGGCCACCAGCGCGACGAGCTGATCCTCGTCGTAGTGCTTGGCGGCGGCTTGCCACGCCTCGTCGGTGACACCGCTGCCGTCGGCGAGACGGCAGCCCTGCTCGGTGAGTTCCAGCGCGGCGCGTTCGGCCTCGGTGAAGACCGTCGCCTCGCGCCAGCACGCGACCAGGTTCAGCCGGGTCGTGGTCTCCCCCGCGTGCGCCGCGTCCTTGGTGTGCATGTCGAGGCAGCCCGAGCAGCCGTTGATCTGGCTGGCCCGGATGTTCACCAGTTCCCTTGTCGCCAAAGGAAGTTCGCTGCTGTCGAGCACCTTCGCGGCCGAGACGAAGTGCTTCACCAGCTTCGGCGCGAGAGCGGTCTTGAGGAATTCGAGCCTTGCCTGCATGGGATTTCTCCTTCTCGTCGGTGTTCACTTACTTCGACGAGGAGGACTCCCTGGAGGTAACACCCATGGCCGCGAGGCGACGTGGGTCACTGACGGAGTCGATCGCGACGATGCGGCCGTCGACGACGGTGCAGCTCATCACGCCGCCAAGCCTGCCGCGCTTGTCCCAGGTCACGACGCCGGGCTTGCCGCCGATCAGCGCGGGACGCATGGTGCCCACGGCACGGGCGCCGCGCTGGACCCGGGTGGCGACCTCGGCCGCGCCCAGCCGCACGACCTCGCCGTGACGGGTCTGCGAGCGCCAGGTCACGTCGGGGTCGAGCATCTCCAGCAGCCCCTCGAAGTCCCCTTCGCGCGCGGCCGCGAGGAACGCGTCGACGACGGCGCGTTGCCGCGGCTCGTCGGCCGGACGCTGTCCCCGCACCTTCCGGCGGGCCCGGCTGGCGAGCATCTTGGCCGCGTCCGCGGACTTTCCGAGGATCTCGCCGATCTCGGCGAACGAGACCGCGAACAGGTCGTGCAGCACGAACGCCAGCCGCTCGGCCGGGCCGAGGGTGTCGAGCACCACGACCAGGGCCACCCCGACCGTTTCGGCGAGCAGCGCGTCTTCCTCCGGCGAGTCTTCGAGCATCAGCAGCTCGGGCGGCTCGTCGTAGGAATCCTCGGGGCGGGTCTTGCGGGAGCGCAGGACGTCGATGCAGACGCGGCCGACGACGGTGGTCAGCCAGCCGGACAGGTTGTCGATCGTGTCGGCGTCCTGGCGGGCGAGCCGCAGCCAAGCCTCCTGGACCGCGTCCTCGGCGTCCGTGCGGGAGCCGAGCATGCGCTGGGCCACGGCCACCAGACGGCCGCGCTGCTCCTCGAACGCGCTGGCCAGCGCCTCACCGGTCATGTCGTTGCCTTTCTCGCGCCGAACCCGTCATGGACATGACGAACGCGACGCGAGAAAGGTAACAAGAGCTCGTGAGTGGCAAGGACGGTTCTAACCGTCCTTGCCACTCACGAGGCCCTAGACGTCCCGGATGGGTGTCTTCACGGTCTTCTTCATGCCGGGGTTCTTCGTCTCCGGCTTCTTCTTTCCGGGTTCCGGCTCGGGCTCGGCGGTCGAGCCGCCGATACCGGAGTCGATCGCCGCCGTGACGATCAGTTCACGCTCGTAGGACGAGATGATCCCGCCGTCGAGGAGTTCCTGCGTCACGGCCCGCACGTAGGTCACGAACTGGTCGTTCGACGAGTAGTCCGACTCGTCGTCGATCACGTCGTTGATCGTGCAGCCGTCACCGGTGTCGCGGTTCTCGACCTGGCTGTCCGCCGTGCCGAGGATCACGGTGTCCCGGACGTCGGAGTCCGGGCAGGCGTCCGGGCCCGGCGGCGCGGCGACGATGGTGAACGCGCCGCCCTGTTCCGCCGAGACGTTGCCCGCCTTGTCCGACGCGCGGTAGACCAGTGTGTGCGTGCCGAGTTCGGTCACCTTCACCGGCGCGGTGTAGACCGTCCAGGCCCCACCGTCCAATTTGTACTCGATCTTGTCCACGCCGGACCCGGCGTCGGTGGCGGTCAGGTTGATGGTCGCGTCTTCGATGTACGACCAGTTCCCGTCCAGATCACCGCTCACCACCACCGAAACGGTCGGCGCGGTGCTGTCGTCGCCTTCGACGATGGTGAACGTCGCCGTGCCTTCGGCCGAGACGTTGCCCGCCTTGTCGGTGGCGCGGTACTTCACCGTGTGCGCGCCGACGACGGTCAGCGCGAGCGGCGCCGAGTACGTCAGCCACGGGCCACCGTTCAGGCTGTACTCGACCTTGCCGACACCGGAGCCTGCGTCGGTGGCCGTGAGGGTCACGGTCGCCTTGCCGACGTAGTTCCCGGCGGTGTCCTTGGTGCCGGTCACCTCGGACGTCACCGTCGGCGCGGTGGTGTCACCACTGACGATGGTGAAATGCGCCATGCCCTCCGGCGAAACGTTGCCCGCCTTGTCCGAAGCGCGGTACGAGACCATGTGCATCCCGGGCGCGGTGACCGCGACCGGAGCGGTGTACGCGGTCCACGCGCCTTCGTCCACTTTGTACTCGACCTTGTCGACGCCCGAATCCGCGTCGGTGGCGGTGAGCTTCACCGTCGCGGTGTCGAGATAGTTGCCCGCACCGTCCTTGGTTCCCGTCACCTCGGCGGTCACCGTCGGCGGTGTCGTGTCGCCGGGCTGGCCGGTGACGACGGTGAACGACGACATCCCTTCCGGCGAAACGTTGCCCGCCTTGTCCGATGCGCGGTAGTGGACCATGTGCGAACCGGCCGCGGAGACGACCACGGGTGCGGTGTACGCGGTCCACGCGCCGCCGTCGAGCTGATACTCGACCTTGTCCACCCCGGACTGACTGTCCGAAGCGGACAGGTTCACCGTCGCGGAACCGACGTAGTTCCCGGCGGTGTCCTTGGTGCCGGTCACGTTCGCGGTCACGGTCGGTGGGGTGGTGTCGGCGCCGCCGCCGTCGGTGACGACGAACTCGCCCATCATCTTGGTGTGGCCCTGGATCGTGCAGTAGTACCGGTACTTGCCAGGGGGCAGCGTCACCGTGGCCTGGTGCACGCCGCTCTTGTCGTCGTAGGGGTTGGCGAGGATGTTGAGGTTGACGTCGTGGTTGTAGCCCGGGGTCGAGGTGTCGAACGTCAGCGTGTGCGACATCGTCGAGCCGAGCTCTTCGGTGTTCTTGAAGACGATCGTGGTCTCACCGGCCACCGCGGTGGACGGCGCGCTGAGGTAGTGGTCGGTGCTGTCACCCGCGGTCCATTCCAGGGTCTGGACCGGTGCGGCGGAGGCGGGAGCGGACGAGCCGGGTAACACCAGGCCCGCCAGTGCGAGTGTCGCGGCCACCAGTGCCACGACGAGGGTTCTTGGGGACATCGCAGGGAAACCTTCCGTACAAGGGAGCCCGGCCGGGCACGCGAAACCCGCGCGCCCGGCCGGTTTTCGCGCTACAGCTGCCGCACCCGGATGTTGCGGAACTCCATCAGGTCGTTGTCACCGTGGTTCTGCAGACCGATGAACCCGCTGACGAACTGCCGGAAGTCGGTGGACGGATCGCCCGCCCGCGACGACTGGATACCCGGCGCGTTCTCGAACTCGTTGATCACCACACCGTTGCGGATGATCGTGTACTTCTGCCCGACGACCTTGATCTCGTACTCGTTCCAGGTCCCCTTCGGCTTCACACCGGCCTGGTCCAGCGGCCGCGGGTCGAAGTTGTAGATCGACCCGGTCTTCTGCGGCTCACCGGTGGCCCCGTCGTACAACTGCACCTCGTGGCCGCAGAAGATCGCGACCCAGGCCTGCGACGTCCTCGCCGAACCGACCGTGCCGCAGCTGCCCGGCGGACGCTGCTCCAGCGGAGTGCGCGGATCCGGGAACCGGACGAACACACCGCTGTTGGCGCTGCCGTTCGGCGCGATGTCCTTGAACTGCAGCTTCACCGAGAAGTTGCCGAACTGCCGTGCCGAGTACCACAGCATGCCGAGCCCGCCCGACGGCCGGAGTGACCCGTCCGGCTGGATGGCGAACTGCCCGGACGGCGCCTGCGACCAGTTGCGGAACGATTCGGCCGTGCCGTCGTAGATCGCGTCGTAGCCGGTGACGCCCTTGTTGCCGATGGGCGACGCGGCGGCCGCGGCGTTGATCTTGTCCGCCTCGGCCGCGTTCAGCACACCGAGGTCACCGAGCCGGTCCACGGCCTGCGTGACGTGGTTGACGAAACCGGCGTGGGAGGTCCACGTGCTCTCGTCGTCGATCATGTCGTCGACCGTGCAGCCGCCACCGGCGTTCCGGTTGGTCACCCCGGTGTCGGTGTCGCCGATGGTCACCGTGGCGCTGGGATCCGCCACGAGACAGCCGACGTTCACCGAGTTCCGCGTGGTCACCGTCTCGCCGTTCGCGTAGGTCACGGTCAGCTTGGCGGTGTAGAACCCGGTGCGCGGGTAGGTGTGCCGCGGGTCGGGCTGGGTCGAGATCGTGCCGTCGCCGAACTCCCACTTGTAGGAGACGCCGCCGGACTTCGAACCGGTGAAGGCCGCGGTGAGCGGCTTGTTCTGCACCATGGTCGACGACGCCGCCGCGGACGGCGTGGCTTCGCCGCCGATGTAGCTGATCTTCAGCAGCTTCTGGTTGTTGGTCAAGGTGAAGAAGCCGCCGCCGTAGTCGAGCACGTACAGCGCGCCGTCCGGCCCGAACTTGGCGTCCATCCACTGGTTCAGCTTCGTGTCGCCACCACCGGTCGGGATGATCTGCCGCACCGTCTCGGCGAACACCGGCGGATCCTGCTTCGCGACACCGTTCGGGTCGAGGGTGACCGCGATCCGGTTCTGCCCGTTGCTCTGGTCACCGATGAACCACTTGTCGTTCCAGTAGGCGGGCCACGCGACACCGCTGTTGGTGTTGACCAGTTCGCGGTGGTACGTCGGCCCGGTCATGACCGCCTGGCCGCCGCCCTTGAGGTAGGGCTGCGTGTAGGTGGCCTCGGCCGCGTTGTACGTCGGGACGGAGCTGTTGGGACGGTTGGGGAACACCGGCCCGCCGCCGTCGGGCGAGTACCAGATCATGTTCTTCTTGATCGGCGGCAGGTTCACCAGGCCGGTGTTGCGCGGCGAGGTGTTGACCGGGTTGTCGCAGTCGTACCAGCCGGTGAGCACCGCGGCGTCGGTGCTGCTGCGGTCGCGGTACGGCTGCTTGTTGCCCATGCAGTACGGCCAGCCGTGGTTGCCGGCCTCGGTGATGACCGTGGCGGTCTCGTATTTGGCCGGGCCGAGTTCCGGGCTCGGCGAGGACGCGTCCGGGCCGACCCACGCGGCGGTCAGCCAGTTGGTCTTCTTGTCGACTTGCAGACGCGAGATGTTCCGCACGCCCATCACGTAGATCTCGGGCCTGGTCTTGTTCCCGGGGTCGTTCGCCTCGGGGAACAGGTTGCCCGCCGGGTTGGTGTAGGTACCGTCCGGCTCCGGGTGGATCCGCAGGATCTTGCCGTTGAGGTCGTTGGTGTTACCGGCGGTGCGGCGCGCGTCCTGGAACGAGACGCCCTTGTAGTCCTGGGTCCAGTTGTTGCCGGAGTACCCGTTGGAGCCCTGCGACGAGTTGCTGTCACCGGAACCGATGTAGAGGTTCCCGTCCTTGTCGAAGTCCATCCCGCCGCCGGCGTGGCAGCAGCTGTGGACCTGGACGTCCCACGACAGCAGGTCCTTGCGGGTCGCCTGGTCCAGCGTCTGGTTCTTCAGGTCGTAGGTGAACCGCGAGACCGTGCGCTTGCCGATCCGCTTGTCGATGTCGACCGACGAGTGCGGCATCCAGTAGGCGTACATCCAGCCGTTCTCGCTGAACTTCGGGTCCAGCACGAGACCGAGGAGGCCTTCCTCGTTCTTGACCAGCTCGTCGCCACTGCCGCGGTTGCCCATCACCTTCAGCGTGGTGAGCAGCTTCGGCTTCTTGGTGACCGGGTCCCACTGGTGGATCGTGCCGCAGCCGGCGCCGATCTCGGGGTTGGTCCAGTCGTTCGGCGCGGGCACGACGTTGCCGGCGCAGGCGGCGCGGCCGATGTAGAAGACCCGGCCGTTCGGCGCGATGGTGAGCCCGTGCGGCTCGCCGATCTGGTCCATCTGGCCGGGCTGGTTGATCCCGGTCAGGCGTTCGACCTTGTAGTTGGCCGCGATCCCCGCCTTGCAGTCACCGCGCACCATGCCGGTGGTCCACTTCAGCGCGCCGAGGATGTGGCTGCGGAACTGGGCTTCGCCGTAGCTCGCCTCGGTCCGGCCCATACCGGTGTAGAAGGAGCGGCCGCCGTCGTAGTCACGGCACCACGAGATCGGATGGAAGGCGCCGTTCGCGCCGACACCCGGCTTGTAGGTCGATTCCTCGACCTGCGCGACCGTGTGCACGGTGCCGACCGGGTTGACCTCCCAGTTGAGCCACCGGTCGGTGCGCACCCATTTCTGCGGCAGGCCCGCGGTGGCCGGGTTCGCCTTGTCGAGGACGTCGACCGTGGCCTGGGCCGGGTCGGGCTCCGGCGGCGGCGGGGTGGTCGAGTTGTCCTTGTACAGCTTGAAATCGGCCAGCTGGATGAGCGGTTCGCCGCCGTTGGCGGTGATGTTCAGCCGGTAGTTCGCATACGCCGTGGTGTTGGTGAAGGTGAACTTGCGGCTCACGAACCGGTCGGGGAACGTCTCGTTCGTGCGGGTGTCGAGATCGGTCCACGTGGTCCCGTCGTTGGAGCCCTGCAGGGTCCAGTTCTTGGGGTCACGTCCGGCGTAGTCGTTCGCCGAAACGAGGTCGTAGCTGCTCACCGCGACCGGGGCGGCCATCTTGTAGGCGACCCAGCCGGTCGGCTGGAAGGCCAGCCATTTGGTGTTCTCGTTGTTGTCGGCGAGCTTTTCCTTGGTCTCGTTGGGCGGGTTCTCCGCGCTCGCGGTGATCGAGGCGACCGCTTCGGGCGTGGGACGCGCGCCGACCGGACGGGCGCCGATCAGCCCGGAGAACCACTGCGAACCGTCCTGGGCCCGCGCGGCGTCGGACAGGCCGAGGAAGCCGCCGCCCGCCTTCATGTAGTTCTGCAGCGAGGTTTCCTGGTCACGGTTGAGCGTGATGCCCTGCGCGGAAAGGAAGACGACGCCGCGGTACTTCGCGAGGTTCGCCTGCGTGAACACCGCGGGGTCCGAAGAGGACGAAACGGAGATGCCGTTCGCCTGGCCGAGGCTCGCGATCGCGTCCGTGGCGCGCAGGACGGGGTCCTTCTGGTCCGCGGCCGCGCCGTGGAAGACCAGGACGTTCACCGGGACGTTCGTCGCGGCTTCGGCGGTCACCGGTGCGATGGCCAGCGGAAGCCCGGAGGTGACGACGGCGCCGACCGCCAAAGCGGCCAATGACCGTCTGCGGAGCCGACGTTGCGAAAATACTCGTCTCAAGTTCTCGCTCCTTTCAAGACTAGTGGTGGTGGACCGAGGCGCCGGTGGCGTTCGGCGTGGACGTGGTGGTGTGCTGATGTCCCCGGAAGCGGTCGATCGCCTCCTGGGCGCCCGCGGGCATCCCGCCGTCGGCGTTGCGGACCAGGAACACCCCGGACATGCCGTCGTCCGAGTGCTGCTGGACGTGGCAGTGGTACATCCACGCGCCCGGCCCGACGCCGTCACCGGCGATCACCTGGAACCCGAAGGAGTTGCCGGGGTCCAGGGTCTTGTTGTCGAGGATCGGGGCGTTGTCGGTCGCGCTGGTGAGCATGCCGGTGCGGGTGTCCGCCCAGCGGTGCGCGTGCAGATGGAAGGTGTGCATCAGGTTGCCGTGCCCGATGCAGATGAACTCGACGCGTTCACCGAGGTTCGCCTCGAAGATCGGCGTGTTCGGGGCGACCTGGTGGTTGATCCACATTTCGGTGAACACCACGGTGAACTGCTTGCTGGGCAGCAGATCCCCGCGCCTGCGCACGATCAGGCCGCCGTAGAGCCCCTTCATCAGGCCCGCGGTGCCGTGGTCGCCGCCGAACGCGTGGTCGTGGTAGTGCCAGTACCCCGCGCTGCCGGGCATCCAGAAACCGTTGGCCGCCTGGTAGGCCGTCCGGGTCTTCCAGGTGTAGGTCTTGGTCTCGTAGGGCTTGTTGAAGGAATCGTTGAACGGCGAGCCGTCGGATTTGGTGTCGTAGTTGACGCCGTGCGGATGGATCGAGAGCCGCTGGTCGGTGTTGTTGACCAGCTCGATCACCAGCGTGTCACCCTCGTAGCACTCCAGGAGCGGCCCGGGGATCGTCGGTTTGCCGGGCTCCAGCCCGTAACCGACCCGGGTCGAGCCGGGAACGTAGTCGGCGTAGATGGTGATGTTGCGGGTCATCCCCGCCGCGGCGGCCGGCGCGGAGCCGGCGCTCGCCGACACCACGACCGGGGCGATCACCCCGGCCGCGGTGCCCGCGAGCATCGATCTGCGGGACAGCCCGCGTTTCTTGTTGTCCATTGTGGATTCCCCAGCTAGAAGCGGACGTTACGGAGATAGGTGAATCCGGTCTGGGCGGTGCTCAGGGGATCCGTGGGGTTGTCGTGCTCGACGATGTATTCGGCGAGGTGGGGACGGGTGTGGCGGAAGATGCGGGGGAAATCGATGACGCCCTTGCCGGGGTCGACCATCTCGCCGGCCGCGGTCCGGTCCTTGACGTGGTACTGCACCACGCGCGGACAGTGTTGCCGGTACAGCGAAACCGGGTCCATCCCGCCTTCCACCGCCCAGAACAGGTCGATCTCCAGGTGCACGTAACGCGGGTTCGTGTTCCTGGTGAGCACGTCGTACGGGCGCACGCCGTCGATGGGCGCGAACTCGTGCGCGTGGTTGTGGTAGCCGAGCGGGATACCGGCCTGGCGGAACTTCCGTGCCGCCGCGTCCATCCGCCCGGCGAACTGCTTCCAGCCGTCGATGGTGTCGAAGTTCGCCCACGGCACGTTGGCGCGGGTGTTCCCGAGGACCTTCGCGTCCGCGATGGTCTTGTCGAGGTCGCCGTCGATGCCGACGTGGGTGGACGTCGCCTTGATGTGGTTCTTGTCCAGCAGACCGCGGAACTCCTCGGCCGTACGGCCGTAGGTGCCCGCCAGTTCGACCTTCCGGTAGCCGATGTCCGCCAGCGCGGACAGGGTTCCCGGCAGATCGGCCTGCAGCGCGGTGCGCAGGGAGTAGAGCTGGATGCTGATCTTCTCCACCGGGACCCGGCCTCGACCGTGGTGGCCGGCTCCCGCTGTAGGCGCAGTGGCGGCACTTGCCACGCTCGGCAGGGCTACCGCCGCGCCGACCGCGACCGCCGCCGTCGCCGCGCCACGCAGGAGCGTCCGTCGCGAGTGGAACCGCTCAGCTTCTTCACCGCACATGAAACCGCCCTCACTTCTGGTTGCTGAAAGCCGCGTCGAAGGCCGCCGACGGCTTGTCGAACAGGAGCCCCCGCAGAAAGGTCACGGCCTCCGCCGCGCCCCGGAGCCGGTCCATGCCGGCGTCCTCCCACTCCACCGAGATCGGACCGGCGTAGCCGATCGAATTCAGTGCGCGGAAACAGTCCTCCCAGGGCACGTCGCCGTGCCCGGTCGAAACGAAGTCCCAGCCGCGTCGGGGATCTCCCCAGGGGAGATGCGAGCCGAGCCGTCCGTTCCGTCCGTCGAACCGCTTCCTGGTGTCCTTGCAGTCCACGTGGTAGATCCGGTCGGCGAAGTCGAGGATGAAGCCGACCGGGTCGAGGTCCTGCCAGATGAAATGCGAAGGATCCCAATTCAGCCCGAATGCCGGACGGTCGCCGACAGCTTCGAGCGCACGTTTCGTGGTCCAGTAGTCGTAAGCGATCTCCGACGGGTGGACCTCGTGGGCGAACCGCACGCCCACCTCGTCGAAGACGTCGAGGATCGGGTTCCACCGGTCGGCGAAGTCGGAGTAGCCGTCGTCGATGACCGCCTGAGAGACCGGCGGGAACATCGCGACGTACTTCCAGGTCTTCGAGCCGGTGAAGCCGATCACCGTGTCCACGCCGAGTTTCGCCGCCGCGCGGGCGGTGTCGGCCATCTCCTTCGCCGCCCGCTGCCGCACGCCTTCGGGCTCGCCGTCGCCCCATACCCGCGAGGGGATGATGGCCTGGTGGCGCTCGTCGATCGGGTCGTCACAGACGGCCTGCCCGACGAGATGGTTGGAGATCGCCCACACCTTGAGGCCGTGCTCGGCGAGCAGCTTCAGGCGGCCGGGCACGTAGTCCTCTTCGGACAGTGCGCGGTCGACCTCGAAGTGGTCGCCGGAACACGCGATTTCGAGGCCGTCGTAGCCCCATTCGCTGGCCAGCCTGCACACCTCGGTGAACGGGAGATCCGCCCACTGGCCGGTGAACAGGGTGATCGGACGGCTCATCAGTTCTCCTCGAAGGTGATCGCGTCTACGTCGAACAAGCCGCCGGAACCGCCCTTGAACACGAGGAACAACGGGCCGGTGCCGCCGGGGTCGGTGATGGCGGAGGCCGGGATGTCGGCATAGGTGTCCCAGCCGCCGGTGTTGGCGACGGTGACCGTCTGGACCAGCGGTCCGTCCACCGCGCCCGAGCGGACCTCGATCGTGCCGCCCGCGCCGCCGGAGGAGACCCGGTAGCCGATGCCGCTGACACCCACGAGGTTCACCGGGTCGAATTTGAGCCAGTCACCGGATTCGATGTGGCCGACGCGTTTACCGCCGCTGGCACCGGCGTGCGCGACGACCTCGATCCCACTGGACTGCGTGTAGAACTCGGCCTGCTTCAGCTTCGGCTGCAGGATGGACTCGGCCTCACCGGTGAGCGCGGGCACGCCGTTGCCGCCGTTGTCGGTGTAGCTGGCGTTGATGACGCCGAAGACGTTGGCGTCCGCGCCGTGTCCTTCGTCGGCGGGCGTGGCGATGGTGCCCTCACAGCCGGTCGCCCGGCTCAGCGGATGCCCGTGGCCCTCGTGGCCGAGGATGTATTCGACGGTCACCTTCGAGCAGTCGATCGGGTTGTCCTCGGCGTCGGTCACCTCGACCTTGAACGGGACCATGTCGCCGAAGCTGAACACGCTGCCGTTGACCGGGGTCTTCAGCGTGACCACCGGCGCGGTGTTGCCGACGGTGACCACCACGCTCGCCGAGCCGGTGAGCCCGGTGGAGTCGGTGACCGAGAGCTTCGCCGTGTACTGGCCGTTCGCGGCGTAGGTGTGGGAGACCGGGGCGGCCTCGGTGGAATCGGTCGTGCCGTCGCCGTCGAAGTCCCAGGCGTAGGTGAGCGCGCCGCCGTCGGGATCGTTCGTCCCGGCCGGGTCGAACTTCACGGTCAGCGGTGCTTGCCCGGACGTCTTGTCCCCGGCCACCTTGGCGATCGGCGTCCGGCGTCCCTTGGTGTAGTCGATGCGGTAGACGGCGGATTCCTTGGAGCCGCCGAAGTAGCCGGTGCCGTAGTCGAGGACGTAGAGCGCGCCGTCCGGGCCGAACTCGAGGTTCATCGGGCGGACGAGGTCCATCGAGTCGAAGAACGGCTTGATGGCGCCGCGTTCCCCGTTCGGGCCGACGGTGATCTCCTTGATCCAGCCGCGTTCCCATTCGTAGGCGAAGGTCTTGCCGTTGAAGTACTCCGGGAACTTCGTCTGCGACGGGTTCTTCGCGTCGAACTGGTACACCGGGCCGCCCATCGGCGACTCGGGGCCGGTGCCGAACTCGGGCAGCGAACCGCCGTCGTAAGGGATCCACGCCTTCTCCACCGGCGGCAGATCGGTCAGGCCGGTGTTGCGCGGGCTGGTGTTCTTCGGCTTGGCGCAGTCGAAGGCGGCGCCGGACTCCTTGGTGGCGAAGTCGTAGTCGATGAACGGGAGGTTGTCCCCGACGCAGTACGGCCAGCCGAAGTTGCCGGGCTTCTTGATCAGGTTGAACTCGACCGTGCCGCCGGGCCCACGTTTCGGGTCGGCCGCACCGGCGTCGGGACCGTAGTCGGCCAGGTGGATCCAGCCGGTCTTGCGGTCGACGGCGAAGCGGAACGGGTTACGGAAGCCCATCGCGTAGATCTCGGGCTTGGTCTTGGCCGTGCCCTTGGGGAACAGGTTGCCCTTGGGGATCGTGTACTTGCCGCCCGCGCCGACCTTGATCCGCAGCACCTTGCCGCGCAGGTCGTTGGTGTTGGCCGAAGTGCGCTGCGCGTCGTACACCGGGTTGCGGTCGGCGCGCTCGTCGATCGGGGTGAAACCGTCGGAGGCGAACGGGTTGGAATCGTCCCCTGTGGACAGATAGAGATTGCCCTTGGCGTCGAAGTCGATCTCGCCGCCGGCGTGGCAGCAGATACCGCGTTCGGCCGGGACCTGAAGGATCTTCTGCTCGCTCGCGAGGTCGAGCTTGTTGTCGGTGCCCAGCTTGAACCGCGAGAGCTGGTTGTAACCCTTGAACGGCTCGAAGTCGGCGGGGGTGCCGTTCTCCGGCGCGTCACCGGCCGGGGTGTTCAGCTTGGGCGCGTAGTACAGGTAGACCCAGCGGTTCTTGGCGAAGTCCGGGTCGATGGCGACACCCTGGAGGCCGTCCTCGTCGTGGTTGTAGACGGGGATCTGCCCGGCCAGCGACGTCGTCGCCGACGAGCTGGTGTACCAGACGCGGCCGTCGCGCGAGGTGTGCAGGACGTCGCGGTTGGGCAGCACGGACAGCGCGATCGGCTCGCCGGTCTTCTCCTCGCCCTTGGCCAAGGTGATCTGGTCGAAGTCCGCGTCGACCGGGTCTTCCTGGGTCTTGGCGCAGCCCGCCTCGCTCAGCTTGGTGGCGTACTTGATGCCGCCCGCCAGATGCTTGAGGAAGGCCGGTTCGGCGTAGGAGGCCTTGGTGTGCCCGCCGCCGGTGTACCAGGAGCGGCCGCCGGAATTCTCGTGGCACCAGGCGATCGGGTGATCGCCCATCGCGCCGTCGCCGGGCTGGTAGCTCTTCTCGTCGAGGCTCGCGAGCACGTGGACGTTGCTGCGCGGGTTCTCGCGGTAGTTGTACCACTCGTCGGTGCGCGGCCAGGTCTCCGGAAGGTCCACAGTGGACACGTGCTCGTGGTCTTCGACCTTGACGTTCGCCTGCTGGATCTGCGGGTGCGACTTGAAGTACGCCCCGACCAGCTCGCCGTACCAGGGCCAGTCGTATTCGGTGTCGGAGGCGGCGTGCACGCCGACGTACCCGCCGCCTCCCTTCACGTACCGCTCGAACGCGGCCTGCTGGTCCGCGTTCAGCACGTCACCGGTGGTGGAAAGCCAGACCACCGCGTTGAACCGCTTGAGGTTCGCGTCGGTGAAGGCCGCCGCGTCCTCGGTGGCCTCCACCGCGAAATGGTTCTGCGCCCCCAAATCCTTGATCGCCTTGATGCCGTCGGGGATCGAATCGTGCCGGAAGCCCGCGGTCTTGGAGAACACGAGCACCGTGGCCGCTTCGTGCGCCGATGCGGTCTGCACCGGTAGCGCGACGCCTGTCAGAGCCGTGACCATGGATGTGACGAGCACACCCAATCGTCGTTTCAAAGACATAGCAGTAGCGATCCTTTCGATGAGCGGCGGCGATCAAGGAAGGACTTGCGTTGGTCGTGAGTGGTAAGTGTCGTTAGAACGTCCCTTAACACTCACGACCCCCAGGTGCGAGGGAGACCTCTAAGTAAGCCCCTGAAGGGCCAAAAACACAGGC
>NZ_JBHXIB010000010.1:142945-167564 GCF_042723975.1 Amycolatopsis sp. NPDC058340
TCCTTTTTTAAAAAAAATTCCCTATCCTTACCTTTTGTTGTGGGGGGGGCTAACATTTATCTTTTGGTGTTGGTGTTTTTTGTTATTTTTCTTTAGAACGTCACTTACCACTCACGACCCACTGGACCGAGGACCTCCTCTACTTCAGCCCTTGCAGTGCCAACAGCAGCGGATGCACATCGGTCGCCCCCACGCGGCCGGACGGCTCGAAGGCCGGATCCGAGCACAGCAGCACCGGACCGTCCTCGCCTGCGTCCGGCAGTCGTCCGTGCGACCCGCGCACCCAGCGCGGATCGGTCGGGACGACGTCCATCGCGTACCGGAGTCCGGCGAACTTCTTCGCCAGGTTGAGCCCGGCCCGCGCCTTGGCGAACTTGTCCTCCGGGTCGAAGAACAGCTCGGCGGGGTCGTATCCCGGTTTACGGTGGATCTCGACGCCGCGCGCGAAATCGGGCTTCCGCGCGTCGTCGAGCCAGTAGTAGTAGGTGAACCACGAGTCCGGATCGGCGACCGCGACGAGTTCACCGGCGCGTTCGTGGTCGATCCCGTAACGGGACTGCGCCTCGCGGTCGAGCACCTCGTCGACGCCGGTCAGCTCGCCGACGATCGAGCGCACCCGCTCCAGATCGGCGGAGTCGCGGACGTAGACATGCGCGACCTGGTGGTCGGCGACGGCGAACGCGCGTGACGCCCACGGGTCGAGGTACTCCATGCCCGCCTGGGTGTAGACCTCCAGCAGGCCCTCGCGCCGCAGCGCCCGGTTGATGTCGACCGGCCGGTGCACGTTGGTGATCCCGTATTCGCTGAGCGCGACCACGGTCGCCCCGGCGTTGCGAGCGTCGTCGAGCAACGGCGCCAGCGCGTTGTCCAGTTCCCGTGCGGCCTGCCGGGCCTGCGGCGCGTCGGGGCCGAAGCGCTGCAGGTCGTAGTCCAGGTGCGGCACGTAGGTCAGCAGCAGATCCGGCCGCTTCTCCCGCAGGATCTGCCGCGACGCCCCGATGACCCACTTGCTCGATTTGATCGACGCCGTCGGGCCCCAGTACTGGAAGAGCGGGAACTCCCCCAGCGCGCCGGTCAGCTGGTCGTGCAGCTCGGGCGGCCGCACGTAGGCGTCCGGCGACTTGCGGCCGTCGGCGTGGTAGATCGGCCGAGGGGTCACCGTGACGTCGGTGCTCATCCCCATCGCGTACCACCAGCAGACGTTCGCCGACGTGTAGCCGGGGTGCGCCGCCCGCGCGGTCTCCCACAGCTTCTCGCCGCCGACGAGCCGGTTGTGCTGGCGCCACAGGAAGATCTCGCCGAGCTCGCGGAAGTACCAGCCGTTGCCGACGATCCCGTGCTGCGCGGGCATGAGCCCGGTGAGGAACGTCGACTGCGCGCTGCAGGTGACGGCGGGCAGCACCGTGCCCAGTTCGGCCTGCCAGCCGTCCTTCGCGACGGCGGACAGTTTCGGCATGTCCCGCAACGCCTTCGGGGTCAGCCCGACGACGTCGATGACGACCAACGGTTTCACGCGGACGCCCCTTCCTTGACGAGGTTCGCCTGTGCCCATTCGAGTTCCGCGGCGATCCCGCCGACGAGGTCGCCCGCGTCCGGGAGCACGCTCCAGGTGTAGGTCTCGACTTCGATATGCGGCTCGCCGGGCAGCCCGGCGGCGACGGTGCGCAGGACGTCGGTCGTGGTGGACAGCGGCGCGGCCGGGGCCTGGTGCAGCGGCATGTGGAAATGCACGCGCCACGGCCCGTCCCCCGGCAGGTCGGTCCACGCCTCGGGCAGGTCGTCGGCCTTGCGCACGACACCACCCGAAAACTCGCGGACCTGGTGCAGGTACCGCGGTTCGGCGAACGCCGCCAGCGCCTCACGGGCTTCGGCGGGGTCTTCGACGTGCAACGCCGCGGAGGCCTGCACCTTCACGATGTCCACATCGGACTCTTCGATCGCCTTGAGCGTCTCCGCGGGGTCGGCGAACGACACCGCGAGGTGACAGGTGTCCAGGCACAGCCCGACATGCTCCGGGTCGACGCGGCCGGAGAGCCAGCCGAGCGCGTCGGCAACGGTGTCGAGCACACAGCCTGGTTCCGGTTCGACGGCCAGTTTGATCGGCCGGTCACCGATCGCGCGGACGACCTCGGCGAAAGCCTCGGTGGCGCGGCGGTCGTCCGATTCGGTCCACGGTTCACGCCAAGCCAACGGCAGCGTCGATATGCTGCCGTAAGAAGCATCCTCGGCGAGGAGGTCGGAAAGCACGTTCACGCAGTCGATCGTGTACGAGACGCGGTCGGGGTGTGTCCACTCAGGACGGTAGACCGCGTGCTTGACGACGTCGTCGTGGAAACCGCCGTACGGGAAGGCGTTGAGCGTGTACACCGACAGCCCTCGGGCGTCGAGCTCGGCACGGAAACGCTTGCGCGCCTCGGTGTCTTCGGCGAGCCCGCGCGCGACCGGCGCGGAAAGCCACAGCCCGACGCCGAGCCGATCGGCGCCCAGCCGTTCACGCACGGGCAGCGCGTACCGCTCCAGCTGCGCGACGATGCCGTCGACGTCTTCGGCCGGGTGGACGTTCGTACAGTAGGAGATCATTTGCGGGCACCTCGCAGCACCGAGTTGCCCTCGAAAGTGACGGCCTCGCCGGTGAAACCGGGCAGCGGGTCGAGCGTGAGCCTGCCGCTGAGCCCATAGAAGTCGACGGGGTTCTGCCACAGCACCTTGTCGACGTCGGCCTCGGTGAATCCGCCGTCGAGCATCGCCTGCCCGGTCTTGGCGGTCTTCAGCGGATCGGACCGGCCCCAGTCGGCGGCAGAGTTGACGATCATCTGGTCCAGCCCGTACTGGCGCAGGATCTCGACCATCCGGTGTTCGTCCATTTTGGTGTCCGGGTAGATGGAGAAACCCATCCAGGCGCCGGAATCCTTGACCAGCTTGACGGTGACCTCGTTGAGGTGGTCGACGACCACGCGCTCCGGCGCGACGCCGGCCTCGCGCACGACGTCGAGGGTGCGCTTGGTGCCTTCCAGTTTGTCGCGGTGCGGGGTGTGCACGAGCACCGGGAGGTCGTGCTCCAGCGCCATCGCCAGCTGCTGGGCGAAGACCTCGTCCTCTTCCTTGGTCATCGAGTCGTAGCCGACCTCGCCGACCGCGACCACGCCGTCCTTCGCCAGGTACCTCGGGAGCACGTCGAGCACCTCGCGGCAGCGGGGGTCGTTGGCCTCCTTGGGGTTCAGCGCGATCGTGCAGTGGTGCCGGATGCCGAACTGCGCGGCGCGGAACCGTTCCCAGCCGATGAGCGCGTCGAAGTAGTCGGTGTACGAGCCGACGCTGGTACGCGGCTGCCCCAGCCAGAAGGCGGGTTCGACCAGCGCGCGGACACCGGCCGCGTACATGGCTTCGTAGTCGTCGGTGGTCCGGGAGGACATGTGGATGTGGGGATCGAAGATACGCACTGGCTCAGTTCTCCTTGAGGAGTTCGAGGGCGTCGGCGGGTACGTCACGTCCGGCCGCCCTGCGTTCGTCGGCGAAATCGGCGAGCATTCTCCGAAGCTCGTCGTCCGCGCGGGAAGTGAGGTCCGCGACGGCGGCCAGCGGCACACCGACGAAGACGCATTTGAGGACGCCGTGGCGCCACGTGTGGTCGTCCAGGAACCGGGCGAAAGCCCCCATGGCGGCGGCGACCAGCCTGATGTCGTTGGCGCGCAAGGCGTCTTCGACCAGCTTGATCCCGGCGTCGGTGACTTCGGCACCCGGGGACTCCAGCGCGTTGAGTGCCCGCAGGACCCCGCGCCGCTCGGCGTCGTCGCCGTAGCGGTAGAGATCGCGCAGTTCCGCGGCCAGCGCTGCGTCGTCGAGGACCTCGGCCAGTACCGATACGAGCCGGATCCTCGCCCGGTCGTCGACGGTGCCGTGGACCAGTCCCTGCGGATCGGTGTCCGGGCGCAGCGCCGCACGACCGACCTCGCGGCCGACGGCCGGGAAGATCGAGCCGATCACCGAAGGCTTCTCCCGGATCCGGCGTTCGGCCTTGGCCTGCCACGTCTGCGGCATCGCCGCGGTGAGCGCCTCGAAGGCCCGGCGCGCGGTGTCCGGCGCGGCGTGGCTGTGCCGGGGCAGTTCGACCGCGGCCAGCCCGGTGTAGCCGATCTCCGCCAACGCGGCGAGCGTCCCCGGCAGATCCAGATGCCCGTCGCCGAACTCCAGATGCTCGTGGACCCTCGGCAGCATGTCGTCCAGCTGCACGTTCCACAGCAGCGGCCCGGCGAGGCGGACGCATTCGGCCGCGTTCACCGGCTCGACGGCGACGCAGTGCCCGACGTCGAGCGTGACCCCGAACAGGTCCGGTTCGCCGAGTTCCTTGCGCAGGTCCAGGACCTGGCCCAGGTGCTGCACGAGGTGGCCGGGCTCGGGTTCCATCGCCAGCCGCACGTTCAGCCGCGCGGCGTGCTCCAGGACCGCCGCGACGCCTTCACGCAATCGGGACCAGGCGAGGTCGTTGTCCACAGTGGACACGCCGGACCAGAACGAGACACAGTCCGCGCCCAGGTCACCGGCGATCCGCAAGGCCCGCGCCAGGAAGTCGATCCGGAGCGCGGGATCGTCCGAAAGCAACGTCGGCGAATGCTTGCGCCACGGGTCGAGCAGGTACCGCGCGCCGGTCTCGATGACGACGCGGTTCAGGCCGAGCGACGAAAGCCGCGAGGCCACGTGGTCGACCCGGCGCGCCAGATCGTCGGCGAACGGGTCGAGATGGTCGTGGTCCAGGGTCAGCGCCACCCCGGTGTACCCGAGGTCGGCGATCACCGCGAGCGCGTCGTCGAGGCGGTGGTTGGAGAAGCCGTTGGTGCCGTATCCCAGAGAGAACGTCATGTGGGGCTCACCTTCCTCGAAAGCTTGCGGGCGATCGGCAGCGCGGCCGCGACCAGCGCCGCCCCCAGTACCGAGCCCTTGGCCGTGACCGCCGCCTGCAGCGGGACCATGCCGTGGATGCCGTTCTTGGTCGCCGAGCGCACGGACTTCGCCGACGGGTCGCGGACGGCGTCCGCCTGCGCCCGGCCGACGAGGCCCGCGTAGCCCGAACCGGCGGCCATCGAGGCGGCGCGATGCCAGCCCCCACGTGCCGGTCCGGTCAATGCCAACGTTGTCGCCGCGCAGCTGGTGGCCAGCGCCGCCCGGGCGGTCGCCGGATTCGCGCCGTGCACCTCCCCGGTGGAGAGCGCGGTGACGCCGAGCGTGTGGACACCCACCGCCGCCGCCGCGGTGGCGGCCTTCTTCGGAGAGTCACCAGCTCCCAGCAGGACGTCGAGCGTGCGGCACGCCGCCATCGCCACCGGCCCGGCCGGAGTCGGTTTGAGCACGGTGTCGTAGGCCCACACCGCGCCCGCGAGCGGGACCGCGACCCGCATCGCCCGACGGCCGCCGCCGAGCGCCGCCAGGCCAAGTCCGGCGGCGGTCAGCGCGGCCCCGGTGGTGAGCGCCGCGCCGGCACTCACCCGCCCGGACGGGATCGGCCGCTCGGGACGCTCCACCGCGTCGAGCTTCCGGTCCGCCCAGTCGTTGAGGGCCATCCCGGCCCAGTAGAAGGCGACCGAGGACAACGGGAGCAGCAGCCGTCGCCCGGTCATCTTGAGTCCCGCCGCGGCGGAGCCGGCGACCGTGTCGCCGAGCACCGTCAGCGCGGCGGGCGCCCGGACGAGTTCCACGTAAGCCTTCACAGGGCCCCCGCCCAGCTGATCAGGCGAGCGGTCTGCTCGGCGAACCGGTGTTCGTCGCTGCCCAGCGGATCCTTGAAGAAGAAACCGAGCTCGGTCAGCGCGCCGCTCTGGCCGCCGGCGTGCGCCGCGGTGACGAAGCGGGCCAGGTCCAGGATCAGCGGCGCCGCGAGCGCGGAGTCGTAGCCGGTCCAGGTGAACTGCAGGCTCATGCGCGCGCCGAGGAAACCCTCGAACGACACGTGGTCCCACGCGGTCTTGATCTCGCCGAGGTCGGGCACGTTGTCGATGTGCAGCGGCGCGGTGACGTCCTCGCCGAGCAGCGCCGCGAGCCCGCGTGCCTTGGATTCCAGTTTGCTGTTCGCGGTCACCGGGTCGGCGAGGGTCTCGCCGTCGCCGCCGCCCAGCAGGTTGGTGCCCGCCCAGGAGCGGACCTTCAGCGCCCGCGCGCTGAACATCGGCGCGAGGACGGTGCGCAGCAGCGTCTCACCGGTCTTGCCGTCACAACCCGCGTACGGCAGGCCCTCCCGCTCGGCGAGCTTCCGCAACGCGGGCAGGGTGATCCCGGCGGACGGCGTGAACTCGACGTACGGGCTCCCCGCCTTCAGCGCGGCGTAGGCCGACAGGGAGCTCGACGGGAGCACCGCCCGCGCCGGGTCGGCGAGGGCCGCTTCGAGCGCGTCCAGATCGTCGTGTTCGGGCAGGTGGGGGCACGGAGCCTCGGTGGAGGACACGTTGACCACCACGACCCGCGCGAGGTCGTGCCGCTCGGCGAAAGCTCGGATGTCCGCCGTCAGCCGGGCGGCCGCGTCGGCCTGGGCACCGGTATGCGTCGCCGGGTGGTAGCCGTCGCGGATCTCGGCGTCCACTTCGGCCAGCCCGGACCGCACCGCGGAGAACACCGAGTGCCCGAAGACGCCGGCGTGCGCCAGCTGCTCGGCGCGCTTCTCGAGCGGGGTGTGCACGATGTCGTGGCCGCCGAGGACCAGATCGTCCCAGCCCGGCAACGGAACCCCGGCGAACGCGGGAAGTTCGGTGACGCAGCCGCCACCGCCCGTCACCCCCGCGCGCAGCGCGAGGAGCCCGACCGCCGCGGTAGTGGCGACAGACCCCCTCGCCCCGATCAACCAGATGCCCGTACGCTCGTGAGCAGGCATTTCTCCACCTTTCCAGAACCCGAGAACCCCAACCTCCGATGGTCGGATGTTTCGGATCGAACCAAGTCGCAGTGATAGCCGTCATGCGACTTTCGGCTGGATCTACTCCTCAGTTACTCCCCTTCGCGGTGACACCGGGCACAGTGGTCCATCGCGCCTCGTCGGACGCGCTGCGCTCGACCGCGTCCAAGACCTGCTGAACCCTCAATCCGTCCTCGAAGGACGGTGCGGGATCCTTGCCTTCGCCGATCGCGGTGAGCAGATCGGCGACCTCGTTGGTGAAGGTGTGCTCGTAGCCGAGCAGGTGGCCCGGCGGCCACCACACCCCGACGTACGGGTGTTCGGGTTCGGTGACCAGGATCCGGCGGAACCCGGCCTCGGTGGCGGGCTGGCCACCGTCGAAGAAGGACAGTTCGTTCATCGACTCGAAGTCGAACGCGAGGCTCGCCTTCGACCCGTTGATCTCCAGCCGCATCGCGTTCTTGCGGCCCAGCGCGAACCGGGTCGCCTCGAAACTCGCCACCGCCCCGCCGCTGAACCGGCCGAGGAACAACGCGGTGTCGTCGACCGTCACCTGCCCGGTGCCGCCGTCGCCGTCCGGCCGCTCCTTGACGAAGGTGTTGGTCAGCGCGGAAACCCCGGTGATCGTGTCGCCGGTGACGAACTGGGCGGCGTCGACGATATGCGCGCCGAGGTCGCCCAGCGCGCCGGAGCCCGCCTTGTCCTTGTGCAGCCGCCAGGTCATCGGCGACCGCGCGTCGGACAGCCAGTCCTGCAGGTAGACCGACCGCACGTGGCGGATCTCGCCGAGCGCCCCGCTCGCGACCAGTTTCCTGGCGTGCGCGAGCGCGGGCACCCGGCGGTAGTTGAACGCCACCATGGACCGGACGCCGTTGGCCCGCGCCTTCGCCGCCGCCTCGGCCATCGCTTCGGCCTCGGCGAGGGTGTTGGCCAGCGGTTTCTCGCACAGCACGTGCTTGCCGGCTTCGAGCGCGGCGATCGCGATCTCGGCGTGGCTGTCGCCCGGCGTGCAGATGTCGACCAGGTCGACGTCGTCGCGGGCGATCAGCGCGCGCCAGTCCGTCTCGACGTCTTCCCAGCCGAACCGTTCCGCCGCGGCCTTCGCCCGCACCTCGTCACGGCCGCCGAGCACGGCGAGTCTCGGGATCAGTGGCGGCGTGAAGAACCGGTGCACGCTGCGCCACGCGTGCGAATGCACCGCACCCATGAACGCGTGGCCCACCATGCCGATCCCGATCGTTTCCGTTGCCGTGCTCAATACCCCTCCTAGATGCGTGCGTGTGCCGGGTACGCGGGTTTACGAGTCGAAGCCGACGTCCATGTACTTGTCGACGTTCTCCTTGGTGACCACCGCGGAGTACGTGGTGATCTCGGCGGGGATCTCGTGCTCGGCGAAGTCGCCGGCGCCCTTGCCCTGGCCGAGCAGGCGGGCGAGAGAGATCGCCGAGGACGCCATCGACGGGCTGTAGAGCACCGTCGCCTTCAGCGGTTCGGCGTCGGACTTGATCAGGTTCATCGCGTTCTTCGAACCCGCCCCGCCGACCATCAGGAAGTTCTTGCGGTTGGCGTTGTTGATCGCGGCGATGACACCGACACCCTGGTCGTCGTCGTGGTTCCACAGAGCGTCCAATTTGGACGCCGACTGCAGCAGGTTCGACGTCTGCTGCTCGCCCGACTCCGGGGTGAACTGCGCCGATACCCGCGGTCCGACCTGGAAACCCTGGCGCGCCAAGGCGTCCTTGAAACCCTTGCTGCGTTCCTGGGTCAGCGGCAGCGAGTCGATCCCCGCGACCTCGCCGATCACCGGGCTGGCGATGTTCTTCGCCTTCATCTGCTGGGCGATGTAGTTGCCGGCGTTGACACCCATGCGGTAGTTGTCGCCGCCGATCCAGGTGCGGTACGCGAGCGGGGTGTCGAAGACGCGGTCGAGGTTGATCACCTGGATACCGGCGTCCATCGCCTGCTGGCCGACCGCGGTCAGCGCCTTGCCGTCGAACGGCAGGATCACCAGCACGTTGACCTTGGCGTTGATCAAGGTCTCCACCTGGGAGATCTGCTGGTTGACGTCGTTGGTGCCCTCGGTCGCGTTGAGCGTGACCTCACTGAACTTCTGCGCCTGCGCGCGGGCGTTCTTGGTGATGGCAGCCATCCAGCCGTGGTCCGCGGCGGGAGCTGAAAACCCGATTGTCACTGGACTTCCGGGCTGCGAGTTCGCCCCGGCGTTGGCCACGTTGGCCGCGTTGTTCTGCGCCGGTGCCTCGTTCGAGGTGCACGCGGTCAGCAGCGCACCCGCTCCGACGGCCGCGCCTCCCAGCAGGAAACGGCGGCGGTGCAGGGATTGTTCGGTCATGACGATTCTCCATCCACGGTGATCAAGTACTCGTCTTTGTCTTCTTGACGGAGCGGAACTGCAGTAGCGCGGCCAGGACGATGATCACGCCCTTGGCGATGTTCTGGATGTCGGTGTCCAGGTTGTTGAGCGTGAAGATGTTGGACAGCACGGTGAAGATCAGCACGCCGATCAGGGTGCCGATGAGCGAGCCGCGGCCACCGGTGAGCAGGGTGCCGCCGATGACGACCGCCGCGATGGCGTCGAGTTCGTAGAGCATGCCGTTGGTCGAGGCGCCCGCGGTGGTGCGGGCGACGACCATCAGCGCGGCGATACCGCAGCACAGGCCGGCGACACCGTAGACGAGCGCGGTGTGCCGTTTGACGTTGATACCCGCCAGCCGCGACGCCTCGGCGTTGCCGCCGACGGCGAAGGTGCGGCGGCCGAAGGTGGTGCGGTTCAGCACCACCCAGCCGACCACGAACACCAGCGCGAACATCCAGATCAGCACCGGGATGCCGAGCAGGTCACCGCGGAAGAAGTCCAGGAACCCCGCCTCCGACACCACCTGCGTGCGGCGGCCGCTGATGCGTTCCGCGAGACCGCGGGCCGAGACGTACATCGCCAGTGTCGCGATGAACGGCACGATCTTCCCGTAGGAGACCAGGATCCCGTTGATCAGCCCGCAGCCGAGGCCGACCAGGAGTCCACAAAGGATCATCACCCACGGGCCGTAGGACTGGGTGGCCAAGGTGGTCAGCCAGACACTGGACAGCGCCACGATCGACCCGACCGAGAGGTCGATGCCGCCGGCGATGATCACGAACGTCATCCCGACGCTGACCACCCCGATGGCCGCGGCGAGCCGCAGGATCGTCGAGATGTTGCCGTCGGTGAAGAACTGGTCTGGCCGGGTCACCTGGCCGACGATGCACAGGATCACCAGTACCCCGGCGAGGCCGAGCAGCCGGGTGTCGAGCGAGAAGTTTCGCTTTTGCTTGGGTGGCAAGGGTTCCACGGCGCTCTCCGTACGCACCGATTCGGCTTGGTCGGTCACGCCGCACTCCCTTCGAGAATCACGTCGAGCACTTCCGCCTCTGTCAGCTCCGCGGACGGCTTTTCAGCCAGGACACGTCCTTCACGCAGCACCAGCACCCGGTCGGACAGGCCGAGTACTTCGGGGATCTCGCTGCTGACGAGCACGATCGCGACGCCGGTCGCGGCCAGTTCCTCGATCAGCCGGTACAGCTCCGCCCGCGCGCCGACGTCGACCCCGCGCGTCGGCTCGTCCAGCAGCAGGACCCGGCAGCCGCGGACCAGCCAGCGCGCCAGCACCGCCTTCTGCTGGTTGCCGCCGGACAGCGTGCGGATGATCCGGTGCGGGTCGGCGGGCCGGAGATCGAGGCGCCGCAGGCTTTCCCCGGCGTCGTCGAGTTCCCTGCCCCGCTCGGTGAACCCGAAGGTCGCGTATTTGCTCAGGCTCGCCAGGGTCACGTTGTGCACGACGGGCAGGTCCAACAGCAGGCCCTGGCTCTTGCGTTCCTCCGGCGCCAGGCCGATGCCTGCCTTGACCGCCGCGGACACGCTCCCCGGCCGGACCGGCTCGCCGTCCACCGACACCGAACCCGTGTCCTGTTTGCGCGCGCCGAAGATCGTCTCCAGCAGCTCGCTGCGGCCCGAACCGACGAGGCCCGCGATCCCGACGACCTCCCCGGCGTGCACGGTGAAGTTCACGTTCTCGAACTCGCCGACGGTGGTCAGGTTCTCCACCTTGAGGACCTCGTTGTCCGGGTCGACGTGCTCCTGATGGCGCGGGCCGAAGACGGTTTCGACCTTGCGGCCCGCCATCAGCGCGACCAGGTCCGAGGTCGGGGTCTCCTTGGCGTCGAGTCCGGTGGAGACGGTCTTGCCGTCCTTCAGCACGGTGACGCGGTGGCCGATCCGGCGCAGCTCTTCGAGCCGGTGGGAGATGTAGACGATCGCGACACCTTCGGCGGTCAGTTCGCCGACGATGCGGAACAGGTTGTCGACCTCTTCGCCCGCCAGCGCCGCGGTGGGCTCGTCCATCACCAGCAGCTTCGCGTCGTAGGCGAGCGCCCGCGCCATCGAGACCAGCTGCTGACCGGCGGCGGACAGCTTGCCGACCTCGGTCGACGGCGCGATCTCGGGATGCCCGAGCCGTGCCATCAGTTTCGCGGCCTTGTTCCGGGACTCGCTGATCCGCGTGAACCCGAACTTCGCGCGCTCACGGCCGAGGAAGATGTTGTCCGCAACGGAAAGCCCGGGCACCAGGTCGAGTTCCTGGTACATGGTCGCGATGCCGATCTTCAGCGCGGCGACCGGCGAGGGCAGCGTGACCGGCTCGCCCTGCCAGAAGATCTCGCCGCCGTCGGGGCGGTGGGCCCCGGCGAGCGTTTTGATCAGCGTGGACTTGCCCGCGCCGTTCTGGCCGAGCAGGCAGTGCACCTCGCCGGGTTCGACGTCGAAGTCGACCCCGTCCAGCGCACGCACCCCGGGGAACGTCTTCACGATCCCCCGGACGGATAGAAGGGTCATGCCGGAGCCTCCGCTGTGTCTATCGACGAACTCGTGACTACGGGAACTAGCGTCGGGTCGGCGAAAAGCCGTTCGGTGGCAAGGTGTGCGGCGCCGCGCAGCGGGGCGGTGGTGCCCAGCGGCGACGGCTCGACGCGGCAAGCGGGCTCGTGCCCGAGCGGGCGCGCGGACAGCTCGCGGCGCACCGGCTCGACCAGCCATTCGCCCAGTTCGGCGAAGTAGCCGCCGAGGACGACGAGGTCCGGGTCGAGCACGTCGACCACGGTGGACACCGCGATGCCCAGCGCGACCCCGAGCTCCGAGACCGCCCCGACCGCGCGCTGGTCACCACGCTGCACGCGGTGCTTGAGCAGCCCGACCCGGCCGTCGACGCCGAGCGCGGGATCGTGCAGCGGGTCACCGGGCGAGGCGGCGCCGCGCAGGACCGCGTTGAGCCCGGCCTTCGTCTCCAGGCAGCCGACCCGGCCGCACTGGCACTGTTCGCCGGACGGGTCGACGGTGATATGCCCGACCTCGCCCGCGAAACCCCTGGCACCGCGCAGGATCGCGCCGCCGGACACGAGTCCGCCGCCGACGCCCATCCCGCCGCTGAGGTAGAAGAGCTCCCGGACACCCTTCCCGACTCCGGCGACGGCCTCGCCGACCGCGCCGAGGTTGGCCTCGTTGTCGACCGTGATGGCCTCGACCGGCAGGCCGAGCCTGGCGGCGAGAAGGTCGGCGATCTCGGCGTCACGCCACCGAAGAGTCGGCGCGAACCGGAGGACGGCGGCGGCCGAATCGACCAGGCCGGGCACCGAGACGGTGACCCCGACCGGCTGGTCGTCGAGCAGCACGCTCCTGGCGAGGAAGGCGAGTTCGTCCATGCTCCGGTGAAGCCCGAGCGCGGCGACGTCGGCGGTCTCGGTGCGTTCGGCGACCACGCGGCCGTCGAGGTTCGTGACGACGGCGGCGAAGCGGTCGGCCTCCACGCTGAGCGCGAGCCCGCACGCGCTGGCGCCGTTCAGCTCGACCAGCTGGCTGGGCCTTCCGTTGCCGCCGCCCTGGAGTCCGGCGGATCGGACGAGACCGCGTTCGGACAGCTCGGGGACCAACCCGGAGACGGCCGCCTTGGTCAGCCCGCAGCGCGCCGCCAGCTGGGTGCGCGACAGCGGCCCCGCGCGCAACGCCCGCAGGAGCGCGGCGAGGTTCGCGGTGCGTGGGCTGACCGGGTCGAGCCCGGGTTCAGTCGCGGCCACACTGCCTCATCAGACGAGTCCCCACTTACGGATCGGCCGTAACAAACTTTGTTACTTAGCCAGCGAAAGTAGGGTGGCGGCCGTCACCCGTCAAGGTGACAACAGGACAGAAATGTCGACTAAAGCCCCCCGTCACCCGATTAGCCGTCTCAAACGACGCAGACTTTCGTACGTTTCGAGCGAAAGTCTGTACGATCTTGACGTTACTAATCGGAATCAGGTGAGTGCCCAACGTGCCGTGAGCGGCCGGTCGGATGAGCCGCGAGTGGCGATTTAGCGTGACTGAACGGACGGCACGTGTGATCAGACGGACGACACGCGTGACTGGGTGGACGGCACCCGGACGCGACCGGTCCCGCCGCGCGGCGTCCGTCTGGACACGCGTGTCGTCCACTCGATCACGCGTGGCGTCCGTCTGATCACGCGTGCTGCCCGACGGAGTGGTCAGCTGCTCAGCGTGAAGGCCCGGTCCGTGGCCGACCAAGCGGCCCCGATGACTCCGGCGGTGTCCCCCAGTTCGGACAGCACGATCGGCAGGTTCCCGGTCGCGAGCGGCAGCGACCGCCGGTAGACCGAGCTGCGGATCTCGGCGAGCAGCTGATGCCCGAGCTGCGCCACGCCACCGCCGATCACGACCATGCCCGGGTTCACGAAACTCACCAGCGAGGCGACCACCTGCCCGAGCCGCCGCCCGCCGTCGCGGATCAGGTTGACCGCGCCGAAATCGCCCGACGCCGCCGCGCGGCCGACGTCCTGCGCGGTGATCGCGCCGCGGGCCGCGACGACGTCGGCGAGGTACGTCGACCGGCCGCTGCGCGCGAGCGTCAGCCCGTCGCGGGCCAGCGCGGCGCCGCCGAAGTACGCCTCGAGGCAGCCCGTCTCACCGCAAGCACAGGTCGGCCCGTAGTCGTCGAGGCGGATGTGCCCGATGTCGCCCGCCGTGCCGGCGACGCCGCGGTACACCTTGCCGCCCAGCACGATCCCGCAGCCGATCCCGGTACCGATCTTGACGAACACCAGATCGTCGATGGAGCGCGCGACCCCGGCGTGCCGCTCCCCGAGCGCCATCGAGTTCACGTCGTTGTCGACCGTGACCGGACAGCGCAGCAGCCCGCCGAGATGGTCGCGTACGGAGAACCGGTCCCAGCCGGGCATTATCGGCGGCGCGACCGCCATGCCCTCGGCGAAACTCACCGGCCCCGGGAGGCCGATCCCGGCGGCGATCAGCTTGCCCGGCGCCTCTTCGCGGATCTTCTCCGCCAGCGCGACGACACGTTTGAGCACGGCGTGCGGCCCCTGCCGGACGTCACAGTCCTCGACGGTGTGCACCAGCACCTCGCACGACGCGTCGGTGAGGGCGACCCCGACCGACGTCGCGCCGACGTCGACCGACAGGACCCGCAGGTCTCCCGCCAGCCGCACCAGGGTGGACCGCCTGCCGCCGCGGCTCGCCGACGGACCCGCGGTCTCGACGAGGCCGACCTCGGCCAGCCGCGCGACCTCGGCCCCCACCCGGGCACGCGGCAGCTCCAGCCGCTCCCCCAGTTCGACCCGGGACATCGGTCCCTCATCGCGCAACAGGGTGAGCAACTGGGTCTGGTGCCGGGTTTCGACCATCGGATGCTCCGAGGTGGATGCCGTGCTCATTCACCTGAGCCTACGGCGTTGTCCACCCGCTGTCCCGGATGCCACTGGAAACCTTCACGCCCTCCGGACGGGAACAAACCCACCGGCACCCTTCAGTCCTTTGTGGACATTTCGGCGCGGACCAGGAGCCACGACGGGATCAGCACGATGGCCGTGCTCCCGGCGATCCACCAATGCGTGCCCGCGACGGCCGCGGCGGACCCGGGAGCGGCGGCGAGCCGCGCGGCGACGACCGCGGTCAGGGCCGACGTCCCGAAGGACCCACCTATCCGTTGCAGCATGGCGAAGAGCGGCATCGCGTGGGAAATTCGCTCTTGGGGCACCGACACCAGGCCGGTGGCGAGCGCCGGGGTCGTGGTCAGCCCGATACCGCAGCCGCGGACCACCTGGACGGCCGAGAGCCACCAATAGCTGTCGGATCCAGTGAGCAGCGCGAGCGGCACCGTCCCGATGACCGTGACGATCAGCCCGGCGAAGATCACCCGCGCGCCGCCGATCCGGTCGGTCAGCCTGCCCGCGAGCGGAAGCGCCAGCACAGTGCCGAGTGCCAGCGGCGCGGTCAGGAATCCGGTCACGACGAGGCTTTCGTGCCGGACGTCGAGGTAGTACAGCGGCAGGACGATCATCGAACCGAACAGCCCGATCCCCATTCCGAAGATGACGGCGGCGGCCGAGGAGAACGTCCGGTCGCGGAACAGCCGCAGGTCGAGCAGTGGCGCGGGCGACCTCAGCGCGGTGACCACGAAGACGGCGAGCAGGATCGCACCGGCGGCCGCCGCGATCGGGGCGGCTTCGGCGAAGCCGTACACGAGCAACGGCAACCCGGTCACGGTGAGCACCAAGCCACGCCGATCCAGCGGACGGGTGTCGACGGGCCCTTCCCTCGGCAACCGTTTCCGGCCCAGCAGCAGGCAGAGCAGGGCGAGGGGCACGTTCACCAGGAACAGCCACGGCACGCCGAACCGCTCGGCGAGCACGCTGCCGGCCAGGGTGCCGAGCACGGGAGCGAGGTAGATCGGGATGCTCAGCACGGCCATCATCCGGCCGAGCCGCTTCGGGCCCACCATCGTCGCGAACAGGATCTGTCCCGCCGGGACCAGCAGTCCGCCCGCGGCGCCTTGCAGGACACGGAAGGCGATCAGCGTCTCGATCGAGGAGGCCGCCGCGCAGAGCGCGGAAAGGACGGCGAACAGACCGACGCACACCAGCCACAGCCGCGTCGTCCCGAAGCGACGGCTCGCCCAGCCGCTCACCGGCACCATCGCGGCGAGCGCGAGCAGATAGCCGGTGGCGATCCACTGGGCGGTACCGAGCGGTGCACGGAATCCGGCTGCGATCGCGCCGAGCGCGACGGTGACGACGGTCGACGTGAACATCGACAGGAATCCGCCGAGGGTCAGGATCGCGGCCGTCCCCCACAACGCCGGCGTCAAACGCTCCCCATCGGGACTTCCGATCATCCTACCTGCCGATCTTATCGCTGTTAAGATCTTAACGGTGATAAGATCACGTCGAGTTGTCAAGTCCGATACGGACGGGCGAAGGTGTGCGCATGGTCGTGAGACGGGATGGCTACGTCCGAGCCGCGCTGGAGCTCCTCGACGAGGTCGGGCTCGACGGACTGAGCCTGCGCAAGCTCGGGGAGAAGCTCGGCGTGCGCGGCCCCGCGCTCTACACGCATTTCAAGAGCAAGCAGGCGCTGCTCGACCAGATGGCCGAAACCATGCTGGACGACCGGCTCGCCCCGCTCGACGATCCCGCGGCGATGGACGACTGGGCCGAGTGGCTGGCCAGGCGCGCCCGCACCATCCGCCGCACCCTGCTGTCCTACCGGGACGGTGCCCGCCTGCACGCGGGCTCCCGCCCGACCGGCCGGTCGGCGATGGCACCGCTGATCAAACCGTTGCTGCGGGCCGGTTTCAGCGAAGAGGACGCGACACACGCGATCCTCGCGATCAGCCGGTACACCCTCGGCTGCGCGATCGACGAACAGCAGCACGCCGAGGGCGGCGACGACGAGGATCCGGCCGCCTCGTTCGAGTACGGCCTCGCGCGCCTGATCGCCGGGCTCCGCGCCGACGTCGATGTCGCGAATCCGGACGTCGCCTAGGCGGTGTCCTGTAAGTCGGTTCGTTGGGCTTCGTGATCCAGGTGGTTCCTGACGGTGCGGGCGGATCGGCCTCGTACCGGGTCGTACTCGGCCGCATCCGCCCGTGCCGTCAGGGGCCGCCTGGGCGCGAAGACCGCGAACCGACTTACAGGACACCGCCTAGCCGCATTCAGAGGACTAAATGCGTCACGACCAGAGGTAGCGGCGTTCGGGGCGTCCGGTCCCGCCGTACTTGAGGGTCACCTCGGCCTTGCCCGTCGCCACGAAATGCTCCAGGTACCGGCGCGCGCTCACCCGCGCGACGCCGGTCGCCTCGGCGCATTCGCTCGCCGACATCCCGCCTGCCGCGCCCCGCAGCGCGGTCTCCACCAGCCGCGCGGTCTCGGCGGTGAGCCCCTTGGGCAGCACGGGTTTCGCACTCGGCCGCGCGCCGAAGACCTGGTCGACGTCGGCCTGCCCGGCCTCGGCGAGCCGGTCCAGCCGCCGGTGCAACGACGCGAAGTGAGTGAGCTGATCGCGCAGCGACGCGTATTCGAACGGCTTGATCAGATAGTGCAGCACCCCGCCCCGCATCGCCTGCCGCACGGTTTCCACGTCGGTCGCGGCGGTGATCAGGATGACGTCGACGTCCTCGGTCGCGCGCAGTTCCCGCAGCACCGAAAGCCCGTCGAGGTCGGGAAGATAGACGTCCAGCAGCACCAGGTCCGGTTTCAGCTCCCGCGCCAGGCGGAGCGCGTCGGCACCGGTGTGCGCCACCCCGACCACGGCGAATCCCTCCGTGCGCGTGACGTATCCACTGTGGACCTTCGCGACCATGAAATCGTCGTCGACGACGAGCACCTTGATCATCGCGGCAACCTCGCCGTGAACACCGCGCCGCCGGAGTTGTGCACTTCGACCGAGCCGCCTCGCCGCACGCACGCCTGCCGGATCAGCGCGAGCCCGAGACCGCGCTGGCCGTGCGCGGCTGCCTTCGTGGTGAAGCCGTGTTCGAACACTTCCTCCGCGATCTCCGGGGCGACCCCCGGCCCGGAGTCACGGACCTCCACCCGCACTTCGTCCTCCTCCTGCCACACCCCGACCTCGATCCAGCCCCGCTCACCACCCAGCGCGTCCAAAGCGTTGTCGACGAGATTTCCCAGCACTGTCACCAAATCCGTGGAAAGGGCGTCTTCGACGCGGTCCAGTTCGCTGTCCGGGGCCATCCGCAGCCCGACCCCGCGTTCCGCGGCGAGCGACGCCTTCGCGATCAGCAACGCCGCCACGGCGGGGTCGCCGACACGCGAGCCGACCTCCGCGCGCCACTCCCCCTGCGCCGAACTGATCCGGCTCACGTAGCCGCGAACCTCTTCGTATTCCCCGAGTTCCAGCAGCCCGGAGATGGTGTGCAGCCGGTTGCTGAATTCGTGCGCCTGCGCCCGCAACGTGTCGGTGGCGTGCCTGCTGGCGTCGAGTTCGTCCCGCAGGGTCATCAGGTCGGTGCGGTCCCGCAGGGTGACCACGGCTCCCCGCACGTCGATCGGCATCCGGTTCAGCGTGAGCACCTTCCCTTGCCGCAGCACGATCTGGTCGGCGCCGGTCGCGCGGCCGGTGAGCAGGTCGCGGATGCGTTCGTTGAGGTCGAGGTCCTCGACCGACTGGCCGACGGCGTCGTCCGGCAGCGCCAGCAGTTCGCGCGCCTGATCGTTCACCAAGGTGATCCGATGCTGCGGATCCAAGCCGACGACGCCCTCCTTGATGCCGTGCAGGAGCGCCTCCCGGTTCTCGACCAGCGCGGTGATCTCGTGCGGTTCCAGGCCGAGCGTCTGGTTCTTCACCCGCCGCGCCAGCAGCAGCGAACCGCTCACCCCGATCACCAGCGCGACCCCCAGCACGCGCAGGGCGTTGTCCGGCGACTCGAGGACGCCGGCGAAGAACCCGGGCGACTTCGAGCCCGCCGCGACCATGCGGACGACCTTGCCGCCCTTCTCGTCGAGCACCGGGACGTGCGCCACGATCGAGCCGTCGAGTTCGCCGACCCACGACCGTCCGGAAAGGACGGTGCTGTCGCCGAGGTCGAGCAGCGTGCGCACCTGCCCCGGATCAGGTGACGCGAGCACATAACGGTCCGCTCCCGCGATCACGACGAAATCGACCCCGGAAAGGCTTCGCGCGGTCTCCGCGGGCGCGTTCAGCTCCCACGGGCCGTTGTCGAGGTCGCCCACGATGCCCTGCGCGGCGACACTCTCCGCGACCGAAAGCGCCCGGCGTCCCTCGGTCGTGCGGAAGTTGTTCCCCGCCTGGACGACGGCCAGCACGCCCACCGCGCACAGTAGGCAGGTGACGACTACCAGTTGCCACACGAGGAGCTGGCGGGCCAAGGAACCACGAGCACCCATCGCCACCTCCGCGTGACCACAAAGAACAAAAGAACCCTTAGGCGTCTAAGCGAGACATCTCTGTTTACACGAGTGCAACATGTCCAACCACGCGGCAGAGAGGCGGGGATCACAGTGAAGCCCAGTAACTGGTTGGCCATCGCGGCGGCGCTCGTCGCCGTTTTGCTGGTGCCACCGTTGCTCACCCCGGGCAGCGAGGCCGACGAGGGCTCGCAGATCCGGTCGTTGCGGGTACTCGTGCCCAACGCGCCCGGCGGCGGTTACGACATCACGGCGCGGACCGCGACCAAGGCCATGGAGGACGCCGACCTGCTCGGCAACGCGGAGGTGTTCAACCTCCCCGGCGCGGGTGGCACGGTCGGCCTCGGCCGCACGGTGGCCGAACGCGGCAACGGCAAGCTCGTCATGTCGATGGGCCTCGGCGTCGTCGGCAGCGTGTTCACGAACAAGTCGCCGTCTTCGCTGCTCGACACCACACCGGTGGCGAAGCTGATCGAAGAGTCGGACATCGTCGTGGTCGGCAAGGATTCGCCGTACCAGAACATCGGCCAGCTGCTCGACGCCTGGAAACGGGACCCGGGCGCGGTCCAGGTCGGCGGCGGTTCGTCGCCCGGCGGGCCGGACCACCTGGCGCCGATGCTCATGGCGAAGGCGATCGGGCTCCCGCCGAAGACGGTCAACTACGTCCAGTACGACGGCGGCGGCGAGCTGCTCGCCTCGGTGCTCGGCGGCAAGGTCGCGTTCGGTGTCTCCGGTGTCGGCGAGTACCGCGACCAGATCGCGGCCGGCACGCTCCGGGTCCTGGCGGTGACGAGCGCGAACCGGCTTCCCGGGATCGACGCGCCGACGCTGACGGAGTCCGGTGTGGATGTCCAGTTCACGAACTGGCGCGGCATCGTCGCGCCGCCCGGGATCACCGAGTCGGACCGGGCGAAGCTGGTGAGCCTGTTCGAGCGGTTGCAGAAGACGCCGCAGTGGCAGGAAGCCTTGCAGCGCAACGGATGGACCGGCGCGTTCGCGCCCGGTGAGCAGTTCGGTTCGTTTCTCAAAGAGGAGAACACTCGAGTGGCAACGGTGCTGAAAGAGCTGGGTCTGGCATGACCACGTGGCTGAAAGGACGCTCCGAACTCGGAGTGAGCGTGGTGCTCGTGGTCCTCGGCGTGCTGGTGCTGACCGACGCGCTGAGCATTCCCACCGACTTCGCCCAGCGCGGTCCCGTGGGGCCGAAGGCGGTACCGGTCCTGGTCGGCTCGCTGCTGCTGATCGTCGCGGTGCTGCTGGCGCGCGACGTCCTGCGCGGCGGCAAGGGCGAGGCCGAGGGTGGCGAGGACATCGACCTCACCGCGCCCGCCGACCTGCGCACGGTTCTGCTGCTGTGCGGTGCCTTCCTCGCCAACGCGGCGCTGATCGGCCTCGTCGGGTTCCCGATCTCGGGCGCGATCCTGTTCTGGGGCGCGGCGTTCGCCCTCGGCAGCCGCAACCTGGTGCGTGATCCGCTGATCGCGGCGGGTATGTCGGTCGTGACCTTCCTGATCTTCAACAACCTGCTCGGTGTCCCGCTGCCCGGTGGCCCCTTGATGGAGGTGTTCTGATGCTGCAGCAACTCATCGACGGGTTCGGCACCGCGCTGACCCCGACGCACCTCGCGCTCGCCGCGCTCGGTGTGCTGCTGGGCACCGCGATCGGGGTGCTGCCGGGGATCGGTCCCGCGATGGCGGTGGCCCTGTTGCTGCCGGTGACCTACGGAATGGAGCCGACGGCGGCGTTCATCATGTTCGCCGGCATCTACTACGGCGGCATGTTCGGCGGCTCGACGACGTCGATCCTGCTGAACACGCCGGGTGAGAGCTTCTCGGTGGTCGCCGCGATCGACGGAAACCCCATGGCGCGCAAGGGCCGGGGCGCGCAGGCGCTGGCGGCGGCCGCGATCGGGCATTTCGTCGGCGGCATCCTCGGCACGATGGCGCTGGTGCTGCTGGCGCCGATCATCGCGAAGTACGCGGTGGACATCGGCGCGCCCGATCTGTTCGCGATCATGGTGCTGGCGTTCATCGGGGTGACCTCGGTACTCGGCAACTCGCGGATCCGCGGTGTCGCGTCGCTGCTGATCGGCCTCACCATCGGGCTCGTCGGCCTGGACGAGATGACCGGTCAGTCGCGGCTGACCTTCGGTTCGCTGCATCTGGCCGACGGCATCGACGTGGTGATCGTGGCGGTCGCGCTGTTCGCCGTCGGCGAGTCGCTGTGGGTCGCCGCGCATCTGCGGCGCAACACCTTCAAGCCGATCCCGGTCGGCAGGCCGTGGCTCTCGCGCGCCGATCTGAAGCGGACCTGGAAGCCGTGGCTGCGCGGTCCGGTGATCGGGTTCCCGTTCGGCGCCATCCCGGCCGGTGGCGCGGAGATCCCGACTTTCCTTTCGTACCTGACCGAAAAGCGGCTCTCGAAGCACAAGGACGAGTTCGGCAAGGGCGCCATCGAAGGGGTCGCGGGTCCGGAAGCGGCCGCGTCGTCCTCGGCGGCGGGCACGCTGGTCTCGATGCTGACACTGGGCCTGCCGACCACCGCGGTCGCGGCCGTGATGCTGGCGGCGTTCCAGCAGTACGGTATCCAGCCGGGCCCGCTGCTGTTCGAACGCGAGTCGAAGCTGGTGTGGGGCCTGATCGCCTCGCTGTTCGTCGGCCTGACGCTGCTGCTGGTGCTGAACCTGCCGCTGGCCCCGCTGTGGGCGAAGCTGCTGCGCATCCCGCGGCCGTACCTCTACGCGGGCATCCTGTTCTTCGCCAGCGTCGGCGCGTACGCGGTCAACGCGGACATCTTCGACCTGCTGGTGATGTTCGTGATCGGCCTGATCGGGTTCGCGATGCGCCGCTACGGATTGCCGGTGCTGCCGGCGATCATCGGCGTCATCCTCGGCCCGGCCGCCGAACAGCAGATGCGGCGCGCGTTGCAGCTCAGTGACGGCGAGCTGACCGGGCTGGTCAACACGCCGTTCGCGATCGTGGTCTACGTGATCATCCTGGTGATCCTGTTCTTCCCGTTGATCAAGCGTTTCCTGCCCGCCCGGCCCACCGCTCCCGAGCCGGAGCCCAAGGACAAGGTCGACGCCTGACCAGTGGGAACCCGGCCCGGCCTCGACTGCCCCGAGGCCGGGCCTTCTCCCTCTCCGGAAGGAGGACGCTTGTCCGCGCGAGTGATCTTTCCGGCGCCTCACGGCGACAGGATCAGCCTCATGCAGATCCTTCACCGCCCTCCGGCCGTCAGTGACACCGAGCGGCCGGTTCCCCGCTGGGCGACACGCCTGGCTTACGCGCTCCCCTGGCTCCTGCTGCCGTCGTGCCTGTGGCGGCTGCCCTTCGCCGTCCATTTCGAAATGGGCCAGGTCCACGACGGCGAGATGCCGGACTACTGGCTGAGCGTCCCGTACGTCCTCACGCTCAGTGTGCTTTCCGAAGTGATCGCGCTTCTGGCCATCGGGCTGGTCCGAGGCTGGGGCGAAGTGGTGCCCCGATGGATCCCGTTCCTCGGCGGCAAACCCGTCCGGCCTCTCGCGGCCGCCGTCCCCGCCGTCGTCGGGGGCTTGATCCTCACCGCGCTCTTCACCTCGATCCCCCTCGGTGACGACCGGCGGCTCACCATGTTCGGTGTCGCCGAAAACGCCGCCTACGTCAACGAGGGCTGGGAAACGCTGGCCACGATCTGCATCGCCCCGCTCGCCTTGTGGGGGCCGATCACCATCGTTCTGGGACTCGCCTATCACCGCCGCCGCAAGGTTACGAAAGTATAACGGCGAGGTCGCGTTTTGAACCGGCCGTCTCTCGGGGCCGTTTCAGCCAACGCGGAGTCAGCGACGCCGGCGCTTGCCGTCGCCGCATCCCCCGGGCTCCGCGCAACGACACCGAACGAGGTGAACAAGTTCATGCCCCGTAACCAAAGAACCGCCGGCCGCCATCGCATGGCGCGCCGTACCAAGGTCGCCACGGGCGCCACCGCACTCGCCCTCGCCGTCGGCGGGATCGTCGTGGTCAACACGACCGGAACCCCCGACGCCGCCAGGGCGGACGGAGCGGACAAATCGTTCTTCATCGACATCACGAAGGTCCCCCGCGGCAACAACGTCAACCTCGACCTCGCGAAACGAGGCGCGCGAGGGACGTTCACCGTGGACTGTGGCCGCAACGAGAACGGCCATTTCAACGGCGACAACTTCATCGCGCAGCCCGGCGTCCGCAATGGAGCCGAGCATTTGCACGACTACGTCGGAAACCTGTCGACCAACGCGGATTCGAACAACAAGAGCCTGTTGCGCGCGGGCACCACCTGCAAGAACGGGGACAAATCGGCCTACTTCTGGCCGGTCATCCGGATCAACACCGAGGAAGAGGAAGAAAACGAGGCGGCGAACGAGGAGAAACTCGCCGCCGATCGCGTCGACGCGGCCAAGGACGAAGCGGCCGCGCAGGTCGACTGCCCCGACGTCGCCAGCGAACTCGAAGAAGTTCCCGACCAGGCCATGCCCGCGGTCGACGAAAACCTCGACAAACTCGACCGGGAGTCCGAGAACGCGAACAACCAGCTGGCACAAGGAAAACAAGCCGGGCAGGTGCTCGACGAGCTGAAGAACAAGCGGAAGCCGTCGATCAAGCAGATCGGCGACACCATGCGGCAGGCGGGCAAACCGGTCGCGAAGAACGAAGACCAGCTCGCCGCTTGCGCGGTGAAGCAGAACGGCAAGGGCGGTCTCGACAACGGCGGCGACAACAGCAACGTCAACGCCGCCGGTGACGCCGAGAAGAAGAAGTCCGACGGCAAGGCCGCCGACCTGCCCGGTGTCGACGACAACAACGAGATCGGCAACAACGAGGGCGAGATCCAGCGCGCCGAGAAGGTCGACCTGACCTTCACCAGCGGCGGTGCCCGCCGGGTCGTCGCGATGCCGAAGTTCCTGCGCGTGCTCTACGGCGACGCCAAGCAGAGCACCAACGGCCCGGCCAACGCCCGGCCCAGCTGGACCTGCACCGGCTTCGAGGACCGGCTCACCGAGCTGTACCCGATCTGCCCGCGCGGCAGCAAGGTCACCCGGATCCACTCGTTCCCGAACTGCTGGGACGGGAAGAACACCGACAGCGCCAACCATCGCACGCATATCGTGTTCTCCGACCGCAACGGCCGGTGCCCGCGCGGTTTCAAGAACGTGCCGCAGCTGCGGATCACGCTCGTCTACAACATCCCGCCGGAAGTGCAGGCCGCCGGGCAGTACGCGGTCGACGCCTTCGCGCAGGAGAAGCACAACCCGCGCTCGGACCACGACGACTTCGCGAACGTCATGTCGCAGCGGCTGATGAACCAGCTGGTGAAATGCGTCAACAGCGGTAAGAGGTGCAAGCAGTAGGTGACCGAGGCCCCGACGGCACCGCGGGCGAGGCGGGTGACGGCCGAGCGTGTGGTCCAGTCTCGTGAGTGGCGAGGACGGTTAGAACCGTCCTCGCC
>NZ_JBHXIB010000010.1:167574-187388 GCF_042723975.1 Amycolatopsis sp. NPDC058340
TCCCGGCGCCCCTGCGGCCCCGGGGGGGGGGGGGTGTCCGGGCCGCGGGTGGGTGCCGTGTTGTTGGGGGGGGTGCTGGTAACTCCCGGCCCTCGCCACTCACGAGGTCTCTGCGAGAGGGCGCGGCGGGGATGACCCGCGCCCCCACCCCCCGCGCCGGGGGTCCGGTTCCCGGCCCGGCGTAGGGGTACCGGGCCGGGAACCGGCGAGCGATACGGTTTTCCCTCCCTGGAAACCGGACCGCCCGGTCTGGGTCAGGCCGTCGTGGACAGCCGGCTCACCCGGTCGAACACGAGCGGCACCGCGACGGCGGGGTTCAGTTCGGCGAGGACCGCTTCCGCGTCCAAACCGGGCAAGTGGATCCACGCGCTGTCGGCGAAGTCCGGGGTCGTGACGCTGATCCGGGCGCAGCGGGCGGGCGGGACCAGCGCGACCCCGAACGGCTCGACCACGTTGCGCCACACGGATTGCGAGACGATCATCCCGGCACCGAACTTGTCACCCGTCGGATCCGAACGGCACCAGTAGCCCACGGCGTCGTTGAAGGTCGAGGCGCACAGCAGCCGGGTCAGCGTGATGTACGTGCGGTGGTAGCGGTGGTTGTCCGCCATCGGTCCCATGTGGACCGCCACCCGCGCCCGCATCGGGACCCTGGCGTAGCGGTTGCGGGTCCGGAGCAGATGGTCCAGGTGGAACGCGACCTCGCAGAGCTGCCCGACGGCGTGGTCCGGATACGCGACCATCAGCCCGTCCCCGGTCTCCCGGAAGTGACGCGCTTCCCCCGGGGCGAGCCCGACCGCGTTGAACGAGCGGGACACCAGCGTTTCCATCTCGGTCTTCATCGGGTCCAGCAGATCGTCGCTGGCCTTGGACGAACCGACGATGTCGACGGAAAGCACGGCGTGGGTGTGCGCGTTGTAATGGCCTGAGGTCAGCACCTGCATCTCTGCGACCCCTCCCCTGATCGGTGAAAACTGGCGGCAGGAAGCAGTGTTCCCACTCCTCACCGGAAGTTCTGTTCGGAACCGAACAAAACATGACCTCGCGATGGTCAACGCCAGTGAGCTAAGTCACACCTTTTTCCGTGATCACCCGCAATGCCTCGCGGTCGATGACGGTGATCGCACGGCGCGAACTGGCCACAACTCCCGCCTTCCGCAGCTTGTCCAACGCCTGCGCGACCATGGTCCGGCCCATCGGGATGAACTGCGCCAGTTCGTCCTGGCTCAACGGGATCCCGATCCGCCAGCCGGCGGGTGTCCGGATGCCACAGACGTCGACGAGGTAGTCCAGCCGGGTCGCGACCCGCGCCACCGCCTGCGGTTTCCACGATTGGGTCCGCTGCCGCTGGGCGAGCACGAACCGGCGGGCGACGCTGACGAGCACCTCGCGCATCGCCGCCGGATGATCCAGCAGGAACCGGTTGAACTCGCTCGCCGCGATGCGCCGGACGTGCACCTCCTCGATGGCGACCACGTCGGCCATCCGGATCCCGCCCGCGATCACCGCGATCTCGCCGTGCAGATCGCCGGGCACCCCGACGTCGAGGATGACCGTCGCGCCCATCCGGTCGGCGCTGGTCACCTTCACGTAGCCGTACCGCAGCAACATGACGAAGTCGCCGGGCTCGCCCGCCCGCATCAGCGCCTGTCTGCCCTCGTAGGTCTGCGGGGTCCCCATCTCCAGCAACCGGGCGCGGACGGATTCGTCCAGCCGCTCCAGGAACGGACGTTCTCTCTCTTCGGCGGCCTCCTGGCCCAAACCCACGAAACACCCTCCCAGGCAGTCGTGAACACCTATCGCGGAGAGTAACCGAGCCGGCCACCCGATCCGGCGGCGGAACCGTCGTGGGTGGTGAAGATGCCCAGCCGGACCAGTTCCGATCTGATCCACTCGGCCAACCGGTGCAACGGTCCGTCTTCGGCCTCGACGAAATAGCTGTCCACGATCTGGTGTCGCCTATCGGCGTGTTTCGCCGCATAAAGCAGCGCTGACCGTACCTCCGAAACCTTCAGCGGAGCGACCTTGATCCCCGGAGCGGGCCGCACGGTGCTTTTGGCGGCCATCACCGCCAGCACGGCCTCCTCCAGGCTGAACCGGTGCTCCACCGGCACGACCACATGTTCCACGCCCTCGACAACCCGGCGCCCGATCAACGGCATGCTGTCAGATCAGCATGACGCACGGCCGTAGTCTGTTCGGCACCGAACACTCACCCCGGTTCGACCGCCCGGAGGGCCTCTTCGAGCGTTTCCCGGTACAGCCCCATCCGTTCGACGAGCATCACCGGATCGGGGTTCTCGTCGCCCGCGTGTCGTTCCAGCTTCTCGGTGGTCTGCTTCACCGTCACCCGCAGTTCGACGACTTCGGCGGTGTTCCGGTTCTTGTGTTCTTCGAGTCGGGCCACCGCCCGGCGGAAGGCTCCGGAAAGCTCGGTCTCGCCCGGCCGCACCCTTTCGATGGCCGTCAGTGCCCGGCCGAGCAGGCTGAAGTGGTCGTAGCCGGCGGGTTGCGGCGCACGCCTGGTCTCCCGCGCCGGCCTGGGCCGCCTGCCGTTCAGCACGAAGAACGCGGTTTCGGCCGGGACAAGCACGGCCAGCGCGGCGACCGCGGCGAAGAGCCAGGCCTGCGGATGCGGATAGGTCACCGCGCGGCCGATCATCCCGGCGATCAGGGCGAGCACCACCGCGACGACGTGGAACGGCCGGTTGTCGTGGTCGGCCATGTCAGAAGTTGCTGAAGACGTTGACGAACATCTTGTCGATGCCGTGCGGGTCGACGGCCTGATAGCTGCGGGCCTTGGACTTCTGCGCGATCTCGTCGAGGACCCGGCTGTCGGCCTGCGCGCCGTAGGCCATGGTGAAGATGCGGACGGAGTTGTCCAGCCGCTCGGCGTCGACGTTCTGCAGCACC
Source organism: Amycolatopsis sp. NPDC058340 (assembly GCF_042723975.1). Classification (NCBI taxonomy): domain Bacteria; kingdom Bacillati; phylum Actinomycetota; class Actinomycetes; order Pseudonocardiales; family Pseudonocardiaceae; genus Amycolatopsis; species Amycolatopsis sp. NPDC058340. Next base: position 170,488 of record NZ_JBHXIB010000010.1, read on the forward strand.
TGCTCCCTCGTCCCGGCTTCGGTGTTCTCGCCGTCGGTCAGGAAGACGACGGCGTTGATGAGATTCGGATCGAACTCGCGCCGCATCTTGTCATTGGCCGCCATCACCGTCTGGTACAGCGCCGTATCCCCTTTCGGGGTCAGGTTCTCGACCAGCTGGAGCATCGGGCCGCGGACGTTCTTGACCTTGCCGATCGGCATCTTCTCCGCATACCCGTCCGAGAACGTCCACAGCCCGACCTCGTCTTCGGGATGCAGGTACTCGAGCTGTTTCCGGATCGCGGGTTTGAGCAGGGCGATCCGGCTCTCGGAGTACGGCTTGTCCTTGCGGTTCTTGTCGAACGGCTCGTTCATCGAACCGGACAGGTCCAGTACCAGCAGGATCCGGCCTCGCCGCTGCGTGTACTCCCAGCCGTCCAGCATCTTCTGGATCTGCTCGCCGGTGGGGACGCCGATCTTCGGCGGCTCCTGGGTCCCCTGGGTGCCCACGATCCCGGCCAGATCCGGGCCGGCGTTGCCGCCGGGGTCGCGGAACCCGAGATCGCGGAACCGGTTCTGCTGGCCGTCTTCCAGGAGGAAGTCGTAGAAGTCCTTGGCCGCGGCCTGCTGCTCCGGCGACGCGCTCGCGGTGACCAGGAAGGGATGGTCGATCAGCATCGTCCCTTCCTTGGGATGCACGGCGACCAGCGGGCGCAGCGGCGCGACGGGGTTCGCGTTCAGCTGCGCCGGATCCCCGGTCGGCACGCCGCGGTTGTAGAGGTAGACCATCTGCTCCTGCATCGCCATCGCGCTGATGTAGGGCGTGGGCTTCTTGCGGTCCTCTTCGTACAGCGTCTTCAGGAAGGCCACCGAATCGTCGCTGTAGTAGGCGACCGACGCCTCGATCCCGCGGACGAACTGCACGGCCTCCGCGGTGCCGATCTTGCCGTAGTCGCCGCCCGTCGCGGCGAAGTAGGTCGCGATGGTCGCCGCGAGCCCGGACGTCGAGCGCCGCGGATTGTCCTTGCCGAGCGTGAAGTTGCCCCACTTCGCGTACTCCGCGCCTTTCGAGGCCCAGCCGCCGTCCCGGTTCACCTCCAGGACGTCGCTCCAGCCGAGGCTCTTTCCCGGCCAGCCCATCGCCTTGGCCATCGGTTCCGGCATCGCGATCACCATCGGGCTGGTCGCGAGCGAGGTCTTCGGCCCGGACTTGATCCGCTCGCCCTTCCCCCGCTGCCGCAGCAGATCGAGCCAGAGCGACGAACTGGGCAGCCAGACCTGTGGCTCGGGCTGGTGCTGGTCGATGTCGTTCCAGCCGTCGGCGATGAGGTCGAGCGTGGCGCCCGAGGTCTTCTTGTACGCCTCGATCTTCGCGCACCGGCCGCCGTCGAACGTCCGGCCGGTGTTGTTGTACCGCCCGGCCAGCTCGGCGATCAGATCGCCCTTCTCCGTGGAGGAACTGGTGACCAGCCGGACGCAATCGGTCCTGGCCGCGTTCGAGGGCGGGGTGACCGCGGTCGCGAGCAGGACGATCACGAGTGTCCCGACGAGCGCGCCGAAGACGAGCGAAAGCCAGCCTGATCTCCGCATGCGCCGCCCCCTAGCCGTCGTAGCGGGCAAGTGTAGCTACAACGTGGATCCCGGTTCCGTCTCCTCGGTCACCAGATCGTAGGTTTCGAAACTGAAGCGGGCGAGAGTGCCCACCCAATTCCGGTAAACCTGTAGATCATCGAAGGATTCGGCGTCTAGCCGCCATTCAGGTGGAAAGGCGTCGCGCGACGATTCCCCGGCGGAAAGCGCGATGAACGTGGCACGCGCGGCGTCCGGATCGGCGACCAGCAGGGCCAGCAGGACGAGCACCGCGCGATAGGGGCCGCCGACGAACGCCTCCAGTTCCGCGTCCGGGATTCCGATCCGCACGAGCCGGTAGAGGTTGACCAGTTTCCGGATCTCGCGCGGCGTGTTCAGCTTTTTCCGCAGCACGTGGACGAAATCGCGTTCGACCTCGGTGAGCCGCAACCGATCCGGCCGCATGTTGTAGAACGTCGGCGGGGCGGTGTCCTGGACGACGACCTCCACCGGTTCACCGCGTTCGCGGGCGCTCTCGTCCTCCGGCCATTCTTCGTGCGCGGGCGGCCGCGATTCCCCTTCGCCGATCGGCATCAGGGCGTCGATCAGCTCGTCCGCCGCGCTTCCCATGGGCCGCAGGGCGAACACGATCTGGAAGATCTTGTCGAGGTACTCCGTCCGGCGTTCCTCCCCCGCGCCGAACAGTTCTTCGTGCTGCTGGTCGAGGCATCGCCGCAGCCACCGCGGGTCGACGGCCACCACCACGACGAACGCGGGCAGCGCCAGCAACAGGTGCACCGCGGCCAGCACTTCGATCACCTTCGACGGCGGGCAGCGGTCGAGATCGTCAATGTAGAGCACGATCCGTTCCAGTGGCGGCCTGCCCTTTCCGCCCGCCAGCAGCCATTGCTCCCGCGCGTCGGCCAGATCGGCGCTCAGGCCCGCGAGATCCTCGCGGACCCGGGCGAAAACCCCTTGGTAGTCCCCGTATCTTCCGGACTTCGCCTCCTCGATCAGATCGCCGAGCCTGCCGGCCGCGTCCAAGCGCCGGAGCCGTTCCTCGGTCTCCCGCACCTCGGTCTCGAACCGTTCCTCGCGTTTGTCGACGTCGTGCCGCAGTTTGTCCAATGTGGACTTCACCGGCGCGAGGGCGGCCCTGGCGGTGGTGAGCGCCGGGGTCAGCACGGCGCCGAGCGCGACCACGGCACCCGCGGCGGCGAGGATCGCGTTGTGCCACAAGGCCCAGCCGGTGATCGCCGCGGCGATGCCGAGCACTCCGGCCACCGCGTAGCCCGCCACCGCGAGCCGTCGCCGCCGTCGTTCGGCCCGGTCCACCCCGGATACCAGGAGCCGCCAGCGCCAAGTGAGCGGAGAGTCCGCCTTGACGGCCTTCAGCCCCGCGAGCCTGGTCCGCAGCTCTTCGCGTTCGGCGTGGACCTCACCGGCGTCCGCGTGCGCCTCGGGCGCGCCGAGATTGCGGAACAGATGGTCCACCAGCCCGACCCACAGATGGTCGTCGTGGTACTGCCAGGCGTTGAACCGGATCTGCCGGATCTCACCGGCGAACACGCTGGTGGCGGCGTCGCCGCGGGACCGGCTGGCCAGTTCGGCCACCCGGTCCGTCACCTGCCGGACGAAACTCGATTTGCCGGAACCCCATGGCCCCAGCAGCGCGATGCACAGCGGCGGGCTGGTCTCGCGGTCGGCGATGACCGCGGCGAGGGTGCGCACGTCGTCGTGGAAACCGATCAGGTCGACCGGGCTTTCGACGTCGGGCGTGATCCTCGGCCGCGCCCGGCCCGGTTCGGGCTCGACGAAACCGGTGCCGTCGATCTGCTTGCCGAAGCGGTCCCACACCCGGATCGTGCGGTCGTCCCCGACCGTGACGATCTTCTCGTCGCCGGCGGTGCAGGCGATCGCCCGGACGTTCCCCTGATGTCCCTTGAGGAGCGTGTACTCCCGCGGGTCTTCGATCTCGCGGACCCGGACCTCGCCGTCGGAACCGCCGGAGAGCACCAGTTTGCCGTCGGCGCCGAAGGCCAGCGCCCGCACCACCCCGGTGTGCGCGGGGAAGACGAGGGCGGGATCGCCCTTGCGTCCCCACAACCGGACCGTGTCGCCGTCGGCGGACAGCACCTGCTCGCCGTCGGGCGAGATCGCGATCACGTGGATCGCGCCCACCCCGCCGAACCGGTAGTGGGAAACGACTTCCTTGTTCCACAACCGCACGCCACCGGCGTCGTCCCCGGCGACGACGAACCGGCCGTCCGGGGTCACCGCGACCGATTCGACCTCCGGGCCGCCGGTGCGCAGGCCGCGTACCGTCGTGCCGTCCAGCCGCCGCACCTCGACGGTGCTCCCCGCGCCGGACACGACGAAGTCCCTCGCCACCGCGACCGCCACGGTCCGTTTGGTGGTCTGGACCTTCACGGGATAGGCCTCGGTGCCGGCGATCCGCCAGCTCCGCACGGTCGCCCCATCGCAACCGACCACGTGCTGACCCGAGATACCCACCGCCAGCACCGGCCGATCATGGCCGCTCAGCGCGAATTTCTGCGCTCCGGTCTCCAGGTCCCAGACCCGGACCGTCCGGTCCGCGCCCCCGGTGACCAGCCGGTTTCCCTTCACCGCGACCGCGAGGATCGGTTCTTCGTGTCCGGTGAAACGCGCCGTCGTCATAACGGCACAGTCTTCCGGTCGCGTCAAGATCATGGTTAACGACAGGCGACTATCGGCGGGTACCCCGAGCGCCGCGACAGGTTCAGTGTCGACACTGCTCCGAAATTCCAGCACGCCTTAACGCGAGGAGTTCAACGTGCTTCGACGTACCTTCGCCGCGGTGCTCACCGGCGCCGCGCTCTCCGTCTCGGTGCTTTCGGCACCCTCCGCCGGCGCCGCCGAGATCATGGCGACCACCCTGACCTACGACGACAGCCAGGCCGCGGAGTTCAAGGACGCGGTGGCCGCCGGCGTCAACGTCTGGAACACCAACGTCACCAACGTCCGCATCGTCAAGGCGACGCCGGGCCAGCGGGTCAACATCAGGGTCATCGCCGACAACGGCTGGCCGCGCGCGACGCTCGGCCCGGTCCGCCCCGGCGGCACGGTCACCGTGTGGATGGGCAGGCAGGCCGTCCAGCAGGGCTATCACACGCCCCGCATCGCTTCCCACGAACTCGGGCACAGCCTCGGCCTGCCCGACGTGAAGCCCGGCCCGTGCTCGTCGCTGATGTCCGGCTCGACCGGTGGCGTCAGCTGCACCAACGTGAACCCCAACGCGCAGGAGAAGGCCAGGGTCCAGCAGCTCTACGCCGGCACCGCCGTGCAGAGCGCCGACGCGGGCAAGGTCCTCGCGGACATCGGCTGACCCCCGCGCCAGGGGGTGCCCGCCCGGCACCCCCTGGCCCCGATGTCCCCCTAGCCGTTCGCCGTGATCGCCGCCGCCGGGCACGACTGCACGGCGTCACCGATCCCGGCCGGTTCCGGGTCCAGCAACCGGACCCGGCCGTCCTCCTCGTCCTGTTCGAACACCTCTGGCGCGGTCAAGACGCACATTCCGGCGCCCACACAGCGTTCCCGGTCCACTTCGAGCCTCATCGCGGTCAGCCCCAGGCCACCGGGAGCGCGTACACCCCGTAGATGTCGGAGTCCGTCCGCATCGGGATCTCGTCGGCCCGAACGGCCAGGCGCAGCTTCGGGAACCGGGCGAGAAGGCCGCTGAAGGCGACCTTCATCTGCACGCGCGCGAGCTGCTGGCCGAGACACTGGTGCACCCCGTGCCCGAAGGCCCCGTGCCCGGCGGCGTTCCGGCGGACGTCGAGCCGGTCCGGCTCCGGGAACTTCAGCGGATCGCGGTTGGCGGCCTGGGCCGACAGTGCGACCGCTTCCCCGGCTTTGACGAGCTGCCCGCCGATCTCGACGTCTTCCAGCGCGGTGCGCACCCCGGTGTGCGTGATGGTCAGATAGCGCAACAGTTCCTCGATCGCGCCTTCGACGAGTTCCGGGTCCTCGCGCAGGGCCGCGAGCTGGTCCGGGTTCTGCAGCAGCGCGAAAGTACCCAGCGCGAGCATGTTGGCCGTGGTGTCCAGGCCCGCGCCCAGCAGGAGGAACGCGATGCTGGTCAGTTCCTCGTCGGTGAGTTCGGTGGTCGTCAGTTCGCCGAGGATGTCGTCGGTCGGGTCCGCGCGTTTCGCCAGGATGAGTTTGTAGAGGTACTCCCCCAGCGTGTTGATGGCGGCTCCCTGCTCCTCGGCCGAGGCGTCCGGCCGGTTCAGCGGCATGACGTTGCGACGGAAGAACTCGTGGTCTTCGTAAGGGACGCCGAGCAGCTCGCAGATCATCAGCGCCGGAATGGGCTGCGCGAAGGCCGTCACCAGATCGGCCGTCGTTCCCTGCCGCTCCATCGCGTCGAGGTGCTCGGTGGTCACCTGCTCGATCCGCTCGGAGAGCAGCCGCATCCGGCGGACGGTGAACTTGCCGGTGAGCAGTTTGCGGTAGCGGCCGTGCTCGGGATCGTCCATTTTGATGAACAGGCCCGGTGCCGCGGGCGGCATCTCCATCATCGCGGCCGCGCCCGGCAGCGGGGTCTGCATCAGCTCCTGCCGGGAGCTGAATCGCGGATCCGCGAGAACGGCCCGGACGATCGCGTGCCCCGTCGCGAGCCAGCCTTCATGACCGTTAGGGAACGTCAGCCGGGCCAGCGGATGCTCGTCGCGCAGTGTGCCGAGCTCGGCGGGCGGATCGAACGGGCACCCCTTCGGCCGCTCGAGGGGCAGCTCGGTGAGATGTGGGACCGAGGTGGTCATTTCTGTTCCTCCCAGTTTCAGTGATACTCAAAGGCTACGTTGCATTTAAATTCCCCTCAAAGCTACGTACTGGCTCATTTGCCGTTGTCGCTGGTAGATTTCCGGAAATCGTTGCAACGATCCTGTCGGTGAATGCAACGACTTGTTGCAATGAGCTGCGGGTGAACGCATAGGAGGTGCCCATGCCGGGCGGCAGACTGACCCAGGAGGACCGTCGCCTGATCGCGACCTGGCTCAAGGACGGCCTCGGTTACGCCGAGATCGCACGGCGGCTCGGGCGTCCGACGTCGACGATCAGCCGCGAGGTGGCGCGCAACAGCGGCCAGTCCGGCTATCGCGCCGAAGAAGCCAACCGCGTGACCGGAGAACGCGCGCGACGCCGCAAACCCCGGCCGCGCATCGCACCCGTCGTCGAAAACGGCTACGGCCGCGACCCCGAAGCCGTACGCGCCTTCGAAACCGAGTTCGCCGAAATGATCGTGGCGACCGGACTCCCCCGCATGACCGCACGGCTCCTCGCCTGCCTGTCGGTCACCGACGACGGCGTGCTCAGCGCCGCCGAACTCGCCCGACGGCTTCAGGTCAGCCCGGCCTCGATCTCGAACGCCGTCGCCTACCTGGAAGCACAGGCGATGCTCAGGCGGGAACGGGACGGGCGGCGGGAACGCTACGTCATCGACGAGGAGATGCCGCAACGGGTGTGGGCCGAAAGCGTGCGGTCGAACCGGGAATGGGTGCGGATCTCGCGCCGTGGCGCCGAAGTCCTCGGCACTTCGACCCCCGCGGGTGCCCGCATGGACGACCTCTCGAGGTTTCACGCGCGTATCAACGAGATCATGCTCGACGACCGGGTCGCTGTGTTCGCCGGCGACGCCTTGACCGTGCTCGCCGCGCTTCTGCATTCCGGGCGCGCCCTGCCCGTTCCGGCTCTCGCGGACGCGCTGGGCTGGCCCTCCGATCGGGTCGCGACCGCTTTACGTGTGGCGGAGGAACATCCGCATATCGCGGGCCCGGTGCGGGTGGTTTCCTGCGGTGGGGAGTATCGGGCGGTTCCTTCGGTGGAACGGCTTACGGCTGGGCAGTTGGCGGCTTTGGGGTCTTGAGCTGGGTCGGATGGTCGCGGCCTGTTGCCGTTTTCCGGCGACGCGTCGAACGGCGACTTTGGCGGCAATAGCTCCCGAAAGGCCATGCGGTCCTCAGCGCACACGCCATCCATCACCGCTCACCAACGGCACGGTCGACTAGCCGATTTGTCAGCGGCGGCCCATGAAGAACCCGCCGCATGCAGCCCGTCCGTCGCCGCTTTCCGGCAACGGTGCTCAGAACGGTGGCGGTTCGTCGGCGAGCGGCGTCCTTGGGCGGGGCATGTGCAGCGGCGGGGGTGAGCTGTCGTAGCGGCGACCGGTCGGGGTGGTGATGGTGAGGGTGCCGTCGGCGGCGAGGTGGTGGATCCAGCCGGGTTCGTCTTTGAGGCGGTGGTCTCGTCGGCAGAGGTCGACGAGTTCGTCGGCGTTGGTGTGTCCGCCGTGTTGCCAGGGCACCGAATGATCGATGTCGCAGGCTTGCGCGGGACGGTGGCAGCCGGGTCTTCGGCATTCGCGGTCCCGGACGCGGACGAACTCGTCCAATCCGGCGGTGGGCCGGTATCGATCCCGCCCGAGGTCGAGGACCTGGCCGGAGAGCGAGTCGGTGATGATGCGGCGCAGCACGGTGTTCGGACCGGAGGCGATGTGCCGGGCCAGTGCTGCGGGGATGGTGCCGTGTCCGGCCAGTTCGGCGGGGTCGTCGTTGAGACCCAGGTACGTGAACAGATCCATGTACAGGAACACTTCAGTGCGTTCACCGGTGCCGCCTTGGCCCCCGAGCAGGAGGTCGAGCGCGACGTCGGCGCGCAGCTGCTCCAGCGTGCGGGCCTCCTCGCCGGTCTTGAGCGCCCGTGCTTCCCTGTCGATGCGCCGGTACGCGGCGGTGACTTTCTCGACCGGACCGTCTTCGACCTCGATCGACGCCACTCCCGTTTCACCCTGCCGCAAGGTCAGGCGACGGCCTTCACGATGCCGTTCGGCCCGCGCTTCGGCGCCCTCGCGGTCGACGGTGGTCGCCGCGTGGTTCGCCGCTTTCCGGATCTGATCAGGGTTCCTGCCCGGTAACCGCTCCTCAAGGAGCGCATCGACGGTGCGGGCGTCCTCGTCCGACAGCCACGCGGTGGCCGCGGCGACCTTCATCGCGCCGAAACCGCTCACTTCTCCTTGGTCCATCAGGGACAGGGTGCGGGGCAGGCGGGTGGTCAACGCGTCGGCCCCGGCGACCATCGCACCGGCATGATTGTCCACAAGGGACAGATCTAAGGCGACTTCCTGTGTGACACTCCGCGCCCCGTCGCGATGCCGGTTCAGCTGGGCCAGCGCCCGGAAGCGGACCGCTTCCAGCCGCGCGATCCCCGCCGTCGCAGCTTGCGCGACAGCGACGGAATCCTTGTCGTCCAATGAAGTGACCGAAGCGTTCAGCGCTTCGAGCACCTCGGGGTCGGTGATTCTTTCCAGTAGCGCCACAGGCGCGGAATGTGTGTCCACCCCACGACCATAAGACCGGCCACCGACAGTTTCCGGTCTTACGGCCGGGGGACGAATTGCCGATTTTCGGCAATGGTAAATCGTCAATCGCCGACTTCCTGCGACGATGCTGCGTGCCGCAGTGTGGCATCGCCGAATCTCGGCAACGAGGACACGCCGGCTTCAGCCACCATGCAGCGCCGCCGAAAGGCTTTCCCGGCGGACGAACCCGCCCACCGGGAAAGCCCTACATCACGTCCCGCACGACCATCCGTTCCGAAGCCCGCTCAATGGCGGCCTCCACCGCACCGACCCGGTCCGCTAGCAAGCCCACAGCGCCGACAGCTCGGCTCATCGGGTCCTCGTCGTCCCCGCCCAGCGCTTGCGCACGCAGGTAAGCCGCCTTCACGTCCGCCCACCGTTGCGCCTGCGAGGCGCTCAGCCGTCCGCGTAGTTCGGCCAGTTTGAGCAGGTTGGCTTCGGCGCCCGAGGTCAGGGTCTGCGCTTCGCCGGCGTAGTGGTCGTCGATCAGCGCTTCCAGCTCGGCGTCGTTCATCGCGGGTACGATCCGGCCGGCGAGCTTGTTCATGTTGCGGTACGAGCCTTGCAGCTGGAACGGCGGCTCGACCCGGGAAGCGTCCGCCTGCGCCGCGGAAGCGATGTACGCCTGGTTGTTCGTCAGGACGACCCGTTGCACCTTGATCAGCTTTCGCAGCACGGCGAGGATCTGCTCCAGTTCGGTCGCCGAGTACGCGTGTTTCAGCTGATCCGCCCGCGCCGAACCGTCGCCGCGGGCCAGCCGCACCAGAACGTCCACATCGGACCGTTCGCGGGAGACCAGCGGAGCGAGCACGGTGTTGGCGGTGAGCGAGTTTTCGATGTAGCTCAGCGCGAACAGTTCTTCCTTGCCCGACAGGACATCGCCGAGGTTCCACACGTCGGCACGGTTGGCGAGCATGTCCGGGATCCGGAAACGTTTGCCCTGTTCGGTGTACGGGTTGCCCGCCATGCAGACGGCGAACCGCTTGCCCCGCAGGTCATACGTCCGCGTCCGGCCTTCCCACACGCCTTCCATCCGCCGCTGCGCGTCGCACAGCGAGATGAACTTCTGCAGCAATTCCGGCGACGTGTGCTGGATGTCGTCCAGGTACAACAACACGTTGTTGCCCTGCTCCAGCGCGAACGAGATCTTCTCGACCTCTTGCCGCGCCGTCGCGTTGGGCGCGTCCGCCGGATCCACCGACGTGACCTCGTGCCCGAGCGCGGGTCCGTTCACCTTCACGAACACCAAACCGAGACGGCTCGCGACGTACTCCATGAGCGTCGTCTTGCCGTAGCCGGGCGGCGAGATGAGCAGCAGCAGACCGGATTGGTCGGTGCGCCGCGCGTCACCCGTGGCGCCGAGCTGTTTCGCGAGGTTGTCGCCGATCAGCGGCAGATAGACCTCGTCGAGCAGCCTGTTGCGCACGAAGGCGCTCATCACCTTCGGCTTGTACTCCGACAGCCGCAGCCTGTCCCGTTCGGCCGCCACCAGGTCGTTGCGCAACCGTTGATACGCCCGGAAACCGGGGACGCGGTCGCGCCGGAACCGGCGTGTCCTGGCCAGCGTCTCGTCGAGCCGCAGGGTCAGCGACCGGTTGACGATCCGCGGATGCGAGCCGAGCAGACCGTCCACAGTGGCCGAAAGCTCCGCCGAGGAGTCATACCGTGGCAGGTCGGCCAGTTCGATCGCGACGGCCTCCGCCAGCTCGTCGTCCGGCAGCCCAGCGGAGTCCACAAAGGACCGTAGCCAGGCTTCGGCCAGCTGGTGACGATCCGCGAGGTCTTCGAGCGCACGCAGATCCTCGGCGAAACTCCGGCGGTCCAGACGGAACTTGTCGAGCAGCGACCGCGCGCCACCGCTGGTGACGAACCCCGGCGACGCGTCGGCCAGTTCCTCGAACAGATATTCGCCGGCGAGTTCGAGATCCAGCGTCAACCCGGAGGACGTCGCGAAGGCGGCCATCGCCTCGGTGAGTTCCCGTGCCAGCGCGTCGATCGCCGTCGTATGCCCGAACGCCTCCCGCACCCGCGCGAGCGACGTGGCACGCGTGGTCCAGGCGGACTTCGCCGCTTCTTCGGCACCGAATGCCCAGAACAGCTGGGCGGCGGCCCTTGAGGAAGGCGGATACCGCAGCAGCCCGGCGGCGGAACGCAGGCGCAACAGCACGGTCAAGATCGCGGCGGCGTCGTGGTCGTGCACGCCGCGCGCGTAACCCTCGTCGTAACGATCCCCCGCGACACGACGGACGACCTCCAGCAGAGCGCCGTCCTGCAGATCCGGCTGTTCGGCCAGAATCGACGTCGCCAGATACTCGGCGCGGTAGACCTCGGCCGTCTCCGAGACCAGCAGCTGGTCCCAATACGGCCGCGTCTCCTCGAACGAGGGATCCCGCACCGGCGAGCGATAGTCGGTGCCGGTGATGGCGAACTTCATCCCGCCTTCGTGCGGCACCAGGGTGAGGTCGATGTCCTGTGTGTTGACCGCGAAGGTGTTGCGGCCAAGGCGGATCGTCTCGCCGCCCTCGCCGTAGAGGTCCAGCCTGTCGCGCAGTGCGCGCCCGGCTTCCTGACGTGCGGCCTTGACCCGGCCTTCCAGCTCTTCGGCGCGCACCTGGTCGCCGAGTTCGCGCAGTTCGGCGACGACGCTGCGCAGCTTCGCGACCATCGGGTCGGAGGCGAAGTAGGTGTTGATCTCGTCGACCGAGCCGAGCGTGCCGACCCTGCGGGTCACGCTCGTGAGGATCCGCTCGGCCGAATCGACCAGCCGGTCCGCGCGCCGCGCCCGTTCGTCGAGCAGCGCCTGCTTGCGCGAGGAGAACGCCTCGTAGACGTCGGTGCGCTTCTCGCCGAGCGACGCCAGGAAATCGTCGAACTCCCCGAACCGCGATTCGAGGTTTTCCAGCTGCAGCAGCAATCTGCCGAGTTGCTCGTCGCAGCGGTCCGGCGTGTCCGCGACCGCGAGCCCGCCGGTGATCGCCTGCGCGAGCAGCGCGAACTCGGCCGCGAACTCCGCCCGGCCCTCGGTCTCCAGCAGTTCCTTGCGCCGGCCTTCGAGGGTGGCCCGGGCCCGGTTGACCGCGCCGATGACCTCGCCGACGCGTTCGAGGATCTTCGTCCGCACCACGGCGTCCGCGATCTCCAGCCCGCCGACGACGTCGGTGAGGACTTCGAGCCCGCCGGACTGCTCGTCCAGCTGCTCGGCGACCGGGACCGCTTCGGCGACGGTGGAGATCGCACCCGCCGCCTCGATGAGGCCGTCGACCTCGGCGTGATAGCTCGTGAACGCGTCCTCGCCCTGCAGGAACCGGACGGCACGCTGCGCGGCCTCGCCGAACTCCTTGTCGAGATCGGCGATCAGCTTGTCGACCCGCACGGTGTCGGCGTACCGCAGCTCCCGCACGGTGACGAGATGTCCGCGTGCGCGGTGCATGTCGGCGAGCCGGCGCACCCACGCGTCGGCCGCGTTCAGCGCCTCGCCACGCACCCTGCGCACGAGCGACGCGGTCTCGGCGGCCGCCTCTTCGACGGCTTCGGCCGCCTGCGCGGTGAGCGAGGTGACCGTCTCGAATTCGTCGAGCACCTGCTCCGCGGTGACCCGGACGTCCGACAGCGGCGACCGCAGATCGCCGAGTTCGGCCTCGCCGAGCCAGTGGTAGTGGTCGAAAACCCGCGCGCACGCGGCGATCAAGGCTTCGAACACCGCCGCCGACGGCGCCATCTCCTCGACCATCCGGCCGATCGAGAGGCAGTCGGAGATCCCGCGGACCAGATCGGCGTTGCCGATCCGCTCCAGCGGCCCGGTTCCCGCCGGCTGCGACGCGGCGTACGTATCCGATTGGAACGGCGTCCGCCACACCTGCATCGGGTGCACGCGGCTCGGCTCCTCGGACAGCGCGCGGAACAGCACCATCGTGCCGTCGTCGAAGAGCGAGTACCCGTGGCACGGGATCGGATTCGAGACCTCTTTGCGGATCACGTTGTACGGCAGGAGCAGCGAGCGTCCGTCGGCCCGCGCGTGGAAGACGTAGAGCACGTCCTCCCCGTTGGGCGAGCGGATCACGCGCTCGAATTCGAGACCGTCCACAGTGGTGTCGAACGTCTTGCTGACACCCGTGTCGAGGTAGTAGCCGCCGGGGAAGATGATCCCGTGGTCTTCGGGCAGCCGCTGGCACGCCTGTCCGATCCCGTCGAGGCGCACCACGTTCCGGGTGCGGGTGTTGAACACCAGGTACCGGTACCCGGTCTCCTTGTACGGCAGGATCCGCAGCAGGATCAGCGGACCGATCCTGGCGTAGGAGACCTCGGCGTCGGCGAGGCTCTGCAAGGGCTCGTCGACCGGTTCGGCGTAGACGCCTTCACCGGTCTCGGTGTTGTTCTCGACCTTGATCGTCAGGTTGCCCCCGACGGTCTCGACGAACACCTCGTCCTCGATCGAGATATGCGGATGCCGCCCGAGGACGTGCTGCTCGCGGCCGGTCTCGATCCATTCGAAGTCGTGCGACGGCGGGAAGACGTGGTCGCGCTCGCCCCGGCTGTCCACATAGGACACCTTGCCGTCGGCGGCGATCCCCCAGCGCAGCACGCGGATGTCCTCGGTGCGCGGGCCGATCTGGAACACCGCGAGCAGTTTGCCCTCGACCCGTCGCAGCTGCAGCAGCTTCGCCTGCCGGTAGTACCGGTACAGCTCGGCGAAATCGCGGACGAACTGCTCGTCGCGCAGCAGCTCCGGCAGCTCCTCCGCGGGAACGTCGTCGAAACGGAAGGCTTCTTCGTCATGGCTGAAGCCGTGCAGAGAGAAGACGTCGTCGACCGTCGTCTCGGGTTTGAGACCGATGAAGACGTTGTAGCCGAACAACATCCGCCCGCCGACCGACACGACGTCCCGCGGCACGCAGTTGTTCGCGGTGCGGATCCGCTCCGTGCCGATCAGCGCGAGCTGCGCGCTGCCGAAGACCCCGAGCCGCGCGGTGTTGAGCTCGTCCGCGCGTTTCGCCAGTTCGGCGGCCTGTGCGGCGAGCCGGGCGCGGAGCACCTCGTAGGTGCCCGCGTCCAGCTGCTCCGTTCCCGCCGCCGGTTCGGTCGTCGTCACTGCTTCGCGGGGGCGAGGGCGGCGACGGACTTGTCAGCCAGGCCGAGCCGCTGCGCCATGGCCAGCAGCTCCTGTACCTTGCCGCTGTCCGGACCGCCCGCCTGCAGCTGCTTGGCCAGGAAGGCCGACAGCGTCAGGTTCTTCACGTCCTCCGTGCTCACGGAGCCGACGAGTTTCGTCAGGTCGTCGGTGAAACTGCCCGAACCGTCGAGCCACGACTTCCCGAGGGTCTGGACGACGTCCGAGTGCTCGACGAAGCCGTCCACGCTCTTGCCGAGACCGATCGAGCCGATGACCTTCTCGAAGAACATCGTCTCGCCGCCGACGATGTCGATGTCGGCCTTCTCCAGCCCGATACCCAGTACCGTGGCCTGCGCCTCGGCGACCTCGCGCTGCACGTTGAGCGCGGCGAGCCGGATCTCCTTCTCGGCCTCCAGGCGCAGGCGGTACTCCTCGTGCTGGCGGCTCGCCGTGTCGAGCGCGGCCATCGCGGCGGCCTTCTCCGTGAGACCTTCCGCCTCGCCCTTGAGCTTGTCGCGCATGCCGTCGGCGAGCACGATCGCCTTCTCGCGCTCGACGATCGCCTCGGCGCGGCCGACCTTCTCCAGCGCGTCGGCGTCGCGTTCCTTGACCTGCGCCGCGGCCAGCCCGGCGGCGGCCTCCTCGGCCTGGATACCTTCGGCCAGACGGATCTTGGCGCGGGTGTCCAGCTCAGCGGCCTGCTGGCGAGCCTCGGCCAGCGTCAGCTCCTCGCGGGCCTTGTGCTTCGACGCGGCCTCGGCGGCTTCCGCGGCCTTGATGTCCTTGACGAGGTTTTCCTGTGCCTCCGCCTCGGCCCGGATGATGATCGCCGAGCGCTGGCGCTCCGCCTCTTCGACGACGCGGAGCTTCTTGATGTTCTCTTCCTGCTCCGCCACGGTCTTCTCGACCGCGATCCGCTCGCGGATCACCTCGGCGATCGACCGCTTCTCGGTCTCGATCTCCTTGTCCTTGGCGATCCGGGACAGCTCGGTCTCGCGTTCGCGGCCGATGACCTCGAGCAGCCGGTCCTTCTCGATGCGCTCGGTCTCGATGGCGATCACGCGTTCGCGGTTCTTGCCCGCGACCTCGATCTCACGCTGCTGGTTCTGGTGCTGGATGCCCAGCTGCTCGTCCGTGCGCAGTCCGGCGGCCTGCGATTTGAGCCGCTCCTCCGCCTGCACCTTGGCGATCTCGGCCTCTTCGCGGGCGCGCATGGTCTCGACCTCGCGGCGCTGCTTGATCTCGGCGTCGGCCTGCCGCCGCTCCAGTTCGAGGATCGCCTCCTTGGCGTCCACGTTCTGGCGGGTGATCTCTTTTTCCTCGCTGCGGCGGAACTCGTTGGTGCGCACGTGCTCGATCGCGGTCAGCTCGGTGATCTTGCGGATACCCTGCGCGTCGAGGATGTTCGCGGAGTCGAGCTGCGCCATCGGCGTCTGCTCGAGGTAGTCGATGGCCGCGTCCTCCAGGCTGTACCCGTTGAGGTCGGTGCCGATGACGCGGATGATCTGATCGCGGAATTCGTGGCGTTTGGTGTAGAGATCCACGAAGTCCAGCTGCTTGCCGACGGTTTTCAACGCCTCGGAGAACTTGGCGTTGAACAGCTCCTGCAGGGTCGCCTCGTCGCTGGCGCGTTCGGTGCCGATGGCCTGCGCGACCTTGATCACGTCCTCGACGGTCTTGTTGACCCGCACGAAGAACGAGATCCGGATGTCGGCGCGGATGTTGTCCCGGCAGATCAGGCCCTCACGGCCGGTCCGGGTGATCTCCATGGCCTTGACCGAGGTGTCCATGATCTCGGCCTTGTGCAGCACCGGCAGCACGATCGCACCGGTGAACGTCACGTCGACGCGGCGGACCTTCGAGATGATCAGTGCCTTACCCTGCGGCACCTTCTTGAACAACCTGGTGATCGTGAAGAGCAAGACCAGGAGGATGACAACTATCACGGCGATCAGAACGCCGGCCCCCACGCTGATGGCACCCATAGTGTTCCTTTTCTGCTTCAGATGTCCAAAGACTCGACCCAGAAGAACTCGCCTTCGGAGTCGTAGTCATAGAGAACTACGCGGCTGCCCGCCGTCAGGTTGCCTTCACCCGCCTGGCGAACGTCCACAATGGCCGTCGACCCGTCGGCGGCGGCGACTTCGGCCTGGCCGAAGTCGTGCGTGACCGACGAGGTGCGGATGACGGCCGCGCGGCCGACGAAATCCTGTCTGCTCGGCTCCCTGGCGGGGCCGAAAACGCGACGAAGCGGCACCACGATCACCCTCGTCCCGAGTGTGCCGAGGACGAGCGAGACGGCGAGGACGCCTGCCCCGAGCCCGTACCTCGATGGTGTCGAAAGCTCAAGGTCATCGAGAAGAACCGTCCCTGCCAGGCTGGCGAACCAGGTGAATGCGATCAGCAAAGAGAGCGAAATGGACAGTGGGACGCCGCCGAAGCCCGCCAGGAGCCCGTCGCCGCCGTCGAAGTCGTCGACGTCGACGGCACCGAACAGTGCCAGCAGCCAGTAGCCGATCACCACGATCAGCAGGAAGCTGAAGAGCACGGCCGGAAACCCCAGAGCCGCGGTGACGAACCCGCCCATCGCCGTCGTTCCCTCCCCATTACCCCGGGTCAGGACTATAACCAGCGCGTGAGGGCCGGCGGGCCGTTTTCGGCTACGACTGGGTCACGGTGTGCGGAAGCGTGCGGGCCCCCACCCCTGAATGCGGCCTGGCCGGGTGCCCTCGCCGCCTGGCCGGGGGTTGGGGGAGGCACACAGGCCGCGCTGAGTTTTTGGTGTAAGGGGGGGTGGACCACCCCCCCCCCCGAGGCCCGGCCGGGGGCGGCCCCAGCCCAGCGA
>NZ_JBHXIB010000011.1:0-6478 GCF_042723975.1 Amycolatopsis sp. NPDC058340
CCCCGCCCCGCGCCCCGGCCCTTCGGTTCCCACCCCCCTAACCAACCCCCACCTCCGCCGCCCTGGCGCCCCCCACACCGCGCCACTTTGCCCTGCCATGCATGAGAACTCGGAGGTTCAGCGGTTCTGGACGTGCTGCCAGCCGAAGCGACCCTTGATGCAGAGGTTCCCGTGGGTCACCGAACTCTCGTGGGGCGAGGTCACCTTGACGATCTCGTTGTCCTGGACGTGCAACGTCAAGGAGCAGCCGACGCCGCAGAAGGTGCAGACGGTGGTCGTCGCGGTCTGCCGCGACTCGTCCCAGGTGCCGTCCTCACGTTTGTCGTGCTCGCGTTTGAAACTCAGCGCACCGGTCGGGCAGACCTCGACGCAGTTTCCACAGTAGACACACGCGCTGTCCGGCAGCGGGTTCGCGAACTCCGTCGAGATCCGCGCGTCGAAACCGCGCCCCGCCATGGTGATCGCGAAGGTGTTCTGCCACTGCTCGCCGCACGCGTCGACGCATTTGTAGCACTGGATGCATTTCCCGTAGTCGCGGACGTAGAGCTCGTTGTCCACTTTGACCGGCTGGCGCACGGTCGCCGCCGTCAGCCCGTCCGGGATCTCGTGCTCGCCGGGGCGGCGGTCGTCGCGGTCGTCCGAAGGGGGCGCGGGCGGGCCGAAACGCTCGGGTTCCGCGCCGCATTCGGCCATCCAGCCGGCGACGCCGGGCGTGGTGGACAGATCCGTCGCCGATCCGAGGAGTTCGAGTACCACCTTGCGGCTGAGCCTCGTCCGGTCGGTCTCGGTCCGCACCACCATGCCCGGTTCGGCCTTGCGGGAGCAGGACGGCACGAGCGTGCGCGATCCCTCGACCTCCACCATGCAGACACGACAGGCGTTCGCCGGTTCGAGGGTGTCTCCGTGGCAGAGCGTCGGGATGTCCTTGCCCGCCGCGGCACAGGCGTCGAGAATCGTGGCTCCTTCGGGAACTCTGACCGCCTCACCGTCCACAGTGAACTCGACGAGCCGTCGCGGGAGTCCCAATCCGACAATGGTCACGATGGCTCCTCCAGTGCGCCGAGCCGGTCGATCGCCGACTCGATGGCGTTCCAGGCGGTCTGGCCGAGTCCGCAGATGGACGAATCCCGCATCACCTGGCCGACTTCGCGCAGCAACGCGAGATCGTCGCCGCCGGTACCGAGCCTGCGGCCGCCGACGATCCGGTGCAGCGCCTCCTCCTGCCGCACGGTGCCGATCCGGCACGGCACGCATTGCCCGCACGACTCGTCGCGGAAGAACGCCGCGATCCGCAACAGGAATCCGCCGAGGTCGGCTTGGTCGTCGAGCGCGAGCACGACCCCCGAACCGAGCGTGGTACCCGCGGCTCGCGCGTCCTCCATGGTGAGCGGCAAGGTGGTTTCGTCCGGGCGCACGAAACCACCGGCCGCGCCGCCGAGCAGGACGGCCCGCAGTTCACGGCCTTCCTGCACTCCTCCGGCCAGTTCGAGCAGTTCCGCCAGCGTCGTCCCGAACGGCACCTCGTACACGCCGGGCCGCCGGACGTTGCCGGACACGCAGAACAGCTTCGGCCCGGTCGAGCGTTCGGTCCCGATACGCCGGTAGGCCTCGCAGCCTTCGGTGAGGATCAGCGGGATGTTGACCAGGGTCTCGACGTTGTTCACCACCGTCGGCTTGCCGAACAACCCCTTCTCCACCGGGAACGGCGGCTTGGACCTCGGCTCGCCGCGGTAGCCCTCGATCGAATTGAAGATCGCCGTTTCCTCGCCGCAGATGTAGGCACCCGCGCCGCGCCTGATCTCGATGTCGAACGAGAACCCTCGCCGCCCCAGGATGTCCTCGCCCAGGAACCCTCGTTCGCGAGCCATGTCGATGGCGTTGCGCAGCATCCCCAGTGCACGTGGATACTCGCCGCGCAGATAGACATACCCTTTTTGCGCCCCGATGGCGAACGCGGCGATCGTCATCGCTTCGACGAGCGCGAACGGATCCCCCTCGATCAGCACGCGGTCCTTGAACGTGCCCGGTTCGCTCTCGTCGGCGTTGCACACCAGGTACCGGGTCCGTTCGGGCTGCCGGGCGGCGGCGTCCCACTTCCGGCCCGTCGGGAACGCCGCGCCGCCCCGGCCCATCAGCCCCGAGTCGGTCACCTCGCGGATGACCCCGGCCGGACCGAGCAGCAACGCGTTCCTCAACGCCGCGTAACCGCCCGCCGCACGATACGCGTCCAGGCTCCCGGGATCGACGACGCCGACCCGCCGCAGCAGGCGCAGCCCTGAATCCCCTTGCTGCGGAACGGAAACCGCGGATTCCACCCATTCGGCGGGTTCGCGGGTGATCTCACCTGGCGTGGCCGGAGCGAGCACTCTCAGCTCGGCGGGGTCGCCCGCCTCGAAGGCCAGCGCCGCCGGAGCGCGTTCGCAGGCACCCAGGCACGGGCTGCGATGCCAGGCGATTCCCGCCGCGTCGAAGGTGTCGGTCACCGCCTCCGCGCCGTTGACCCGGCAGGCCAGGTCCGTGCAGACGTGGATCACGCGCGGCGGCCGTTCCTTGAGCGAGAACAACGCGTAGAAGCTCGCCACACCATAGGCTTCCGCCGGAGGAACGTTCAGCCGTCGGCAGATGTGGTTCAGCGCTCCCTGACTGATCCAGCCGACCCGGTCGTTCACGGCGTGCAACGCGGGAAGCAGCTGATCGCGGCTTCCCGCTCCGAGCGCGTCGACGGCGTGCCGCTCGGCGTCCGTCGGTTCGGCGTTCAGGAAACGCAGGTCCATTCCGGACTCCTCACACGGTGACGGGCAGCTTCTCGACCCGGATCGCGGCGGCCTTGTACTCGGCCGTTCCCGCGACCGGACAGGTCGCCTCGATGGTGATGACGTTGACGTCGATCTCGTCCGGGAAGTGGAAGGTCATGAACGCCAGGCCGGGACGCAGCCCCTCGTCGATCCGGACCGGTGCCTCGATCTCACCTCGGCGGGACGAGATCCGCACGACCTCGTCCTCGACGACACCGAGCCGCACCGCGTCCGCCGGGCACAGGTCGAGGGTCTCCCCGCGGCGCAGTGGCGAGGGGAACCCGCCGGACTGGACGCCGGTGTTGTAGGAGTCCAGCCGCCGTCCGGTGGTCAGCCGGATCGGGAAGTCCTCGGTGAGCAGATCCACCGGCGGGCTGTGGGCGATCACGGTGAACGGCGCCGGCCGCCCGCGTTTCGCGGGATCCTCTTCCCAGAGCCTGCCGTGCAGGAACGTCGGTTCGAGCTCGTCCTCGCGATAGCAGGGCCATTGGATACCGCCGAGTTCCTCCAGACGCTCGTAGCTCATCCCTGCGTGCATCGGCGACAACGTCCGGAGTTCGTTCCAGACGTCCTCGCCGCCCTGGTAGTCCCAGTCGTGGCCGAGACGGCGGGCGAGCTCGCACAGCAACTGGATGTCGTCGCGCGCGCCCTCCGGCGGTTCGAGCGCCTTTCGGACCCGCTGGACCCGGCGTTCGCTGTTGGTGAAGGTGCCGTCCGATTCGCACCACGCGGCCGAAGCGGGCAGCACGACATCCGCCAGCCGTGCCGTCTTGGTGAGGAAGATGTCCTGCACCACCAGATGTTCCACATTGGACAGACGTTTGATCGTGTGCTCACAGTCCGCTTCGGACTGGACCGGGTTCTCGCCGATGATGTAGACGCAGGTCAGGTCGCCGCGTTCCATCGCGTCGAGCATCTGCGTGAGGTTGAGTCCCTTGTGCGGCGGGATGTTCGAGCCCCAGGCCGCGTCGAACTTCGCCCGGACGTCCGCGTCGAGGATGTTCTGGAACCCCGGCATCCGGTCCGGAATGGCGCCCATGTCCCCGCCGCCCTGGACGTTGTTCTGGCCGCGCAAGGGGTTGAGCCCGGCGCCGTACCGGCCCACGTGCCCGGCCAGCAGCGCGAGATTGATCAGGGACAGGACGTTGTCGGTGCCGTTGTGATGCTCGGTGATCCCGAGCGTCCACGACAGCTGGCCGCGGTCCGCGCGGGCGTAGGTGTGCGCGAGTTCGCGGATCAGCTCGGCCGGGACGCCGGTCGTCTCCTCGGCGGCTTCGAGGGTCCAGGGCTCGACGGAGGCCGCGAACTCGGCGAAACCTTCGGTGGCCCGCTCGATGAACGCGGTGTTGGCCAGTCCGGAGTGGATGATCTCGCGCGCGATCGCGTGCGCCAGCGGGATGTCCGTGCCGACGTGCAGCTGGAGTTGCCGGTGCGCCCAGCTCGCGGTGCTGGTCCGGCGCGGGTCGATCACGAACAGTTTCGCGCCGCGGTGGACGGCCTTGAGCACGTGCTGGAAGAAGATCGGGTGGGCTTCGCGGGGGTTGCCGCCCCAGACGACGATGACGTCGGCGTCCTCGATCTCCTGATACGAAGACGTCCCGCCGCCGCTGTCGAACACCCGCGCCAGCCCGGCGACGCTCGGCGCGTGACAGGTGCGGTTGCACGAATCGACGTTGTTGGTGCCGATCACCGCGCGCGTGAACTTCTGCGCGACGTAGTTCATCTCGTTGGTCGCCCTGGCACAGGAGAACATGCCGAAGGCTTCGGGCCCTTTGGTGTCGAGCGTGCGCCGGAACCCGGCGGCGGCGCGCTCGAGCGCCTCCTCCCAGCTCGCTGGGCGCAGCACACCCGAATCGCGGACCAGCGGCTGAGTGAGCCGGACGTACGGCTCGGTGTTCTTGCGCTTCATCGGGTTCCTCCGATTCAGTGCGCTCCGACGGGAACGGCGTTCGCGGTCTGGCCGAGCAGGCCGATCGCGGCGTGGACGTGGCGCAAGGCGGGGGCGGGTACACCGGTCAGCTCTGAGAGCTCGACGACGGCGCCGATGATCGCGTCGATCTCCAGTGGTTTGCCCGCCTCGAGGTCCTGCAGCATCGACGTCTTGTGGTGGCCGACGCGCCAGGCGCCGTTGATGCGTTTCTCGACCGACACCTGGGGATCGCTGCCCGCGGCACGGGCGATCGCGAGGGTCTCGTTCATCATCGCGGCGACGAGCTCGCGAGTGTCCGGGTGCTCGCATATCTGGACCATGGTGGCCCTGGTCAGGGCGCTGAGTGGGTTGAAGGCGACGTTGCCCATCAGCTTGACCCAGATCTCGTCGCGAAGGTCGAGTTCGACCGGGGCCTTCAGCCCGCCCGCGATCATCGCGTCGGCGAGCGCCGCGCACCGGGACGTGACGCCGCCTTTCGGCTCCCCCAAAGCGAACCGGGTCCCTTCGAGATGCCGGATCACGCCCGGTTCCTCGATCACCGTCGAGCAGTAGACGACGCAGCCGATCGCGCGGCGCAGTTCGAGGACCTCGCTCACCGCGCCCCCGGGGTCGACCGTCTCGATCCGGCGGTTCTCCAGCGGATGCCCGGTCAGGCCGTGGAAGTACCACCACGGGATCCCGTTCTGCGCGGCCACGATCGCGGTGTCCTCGCCCAGCAGCGGTGCGATCAGCGGACCGCAGGAGGCGTACGAATTCGCCTTCAGGCCGAGGAAGACGAAATCGACCGGTCCGACCTGCGCCGGATCGTCGGTGACGTGGGGGTGGGCGGTGAAGTTCCCGCGCGGGCTGAGCACCCGCACGCCGTGCGCGCGCATCGCTTCGCCATGCGCCCGTCTCGCGATGAGGTGGACCTCCGCCCCGCCTCGGTGGAGCGCGGCGCCGGCGTACGCGCCGATCGCCCCCGCACCCAGAACAGCGACCTTCATGACGTGCCTCCCGCTCGGCCGAAGACCAGATTGCATACAGTATCCTGTAGATGGTCGCCACGCCAGCCCGTCCCGCATTTCGTCCTCTGAATGCGCCGGAACACGCGAGTTCCGGCCGCAGTCAGAGGACGAAATGCGGAGCAGAGGGGCGAATGTCAGGATTTTGCATACCAAAACCTGTATCCTGAACCGGACGAGTCATCCGGAGGTCCTGTGAGCCAGCCCGTTTCACCCCTGCCCGACCGCGGCCCCACCGGCCGCCGCGCCAAGGGCACGCTCAACCCGGCGACGGCCAAACGCGTCGAGCGGCCCGCTCCCCTGCGCCAGGTCGTCTACGAGGCGCTCGCGGAGCTGATCATCAACCGGACCCTCGAACCCGGCCAGCACCTGGTCGAGGCCGACCTCGCCGAGTACCTGGGCGTCAGCAGGCAGCCGGTCCGCGAAGCGTTGCAGCGCCTGCAGAGTGAGGGCTGGGTCGACCTGCGCCCGGCGCAGGGCGCCTTCGTGCACATGCCCACCGACGAGGAAGCCGATCAACTGCTCAGCGTGCGCACCGTGCTGGAGGCGCACTCCGCCCGTCTCGCCGCCGACAGGGCGGGCGATGAAGACGTCGAACGCTTGTGGGAACTGCAGAAAACCGGGCTGGAGGCGTTGGGCGCCGCCGACACCCAAAGCCACGGCGCGGCCCACGCCCCGCGCCACCCGGTGAAAACCCACCCGTACGGGCACACCCGACAGGCCCCGATGATCGGCAAAGTAGGCCCCCG